>NZ_NPJK01000068.1:0-1231 GCF_002251285.1 Prevotella sp. P5-64 | reverse complement strand
GTTAAGCATCCCACCTGGGGAGTACGCCGGCAACGGTGAAACTCAAAGGAATTGACGGGGGCCCGCACAAGCGGAGGAACATGTGGTTTAATTCGATGATACGCGAGGAACCTTACCCGGGCTTGAATTGCAGGAGAACGATCCAGAGATGGTGAGGCCCTTCGGGGCTCCTGTGAAGGTGCTGCATGGTTGTCGTCAGCTCGTGCCGTGAGGTGTCGGCTTAAGTGCCATAACGAGCGCAACCCCTCTCCGTAGTTGCCATCGGGTGAAGCCGGGCACTCTGCGGATACTGCCACCGTAAGGTGTGAGGAAGGTGGGGATGACGTCAAATCAGCACGGCCCTTACGTCCGGGGCTACACACGTGTTACAATGGGGCATACAGAAAGCAGGCGGCCGGCAACGTCCGTCTAATCATCAAAGTGTCCCTCAGTTCGGACTGGGGTCTGCAACCCGACCCCACGAAGCTGGATTCGCTAGTAATCGCGCATCAGCCATGGCGCGGTGAATACGTTCCCGGGCCTTGTACACACCGCCCGTCAAGCCATGAAAGCCGGGGGTGCCTGAAGTCCGTGACCGCAAGGATCGGCCTAGGGCAAAACTGGTAATTGGGGCTAAGTCGTAACAAGGTAGCCGTACCGGAAGGTGCGGCTGGAACACCTCCTTTCTGGAGAGACGCAATATCAGAAGGATGAAGGAAAGTCTTATATATTATATATAGGTAGTGGAGTGTTACTCCCAGGCTTTCTTGTACTACCGCGAATCTGAAAAAGAGAATAGAAAGAAACTGGGCGCAGTTAAGCCCACAGGTTAATTGAACGCCGAGTCAGACAGTCCTATAGCTCAGTTGGTTAGAGCGCCACACTGATAATGTGGAGGTCGGCAGTTCAAGTCTGCCTGGGACTACACATCGACCGTTAGGTCAATGTGGTTTAGGCAAAGTCTGCCTGGGACTACACATCGACCACAAGGTCAATGTGATTCAGGTGAAAAATCTGCACTACTACTCTCTATGAGGGGGATTAGCTCAGTTGGCTAGAGCGCTTGCATGGCATGCAAGAGGTCATCGGTTCGACCCCGATATTCTCCACTCCGAGGCAAGTCCTCGAAAAGATCTTTGACATATTGACACAAGCAAGACTGTAGAACAGAAGTTCAAGACTTCTAACAACAAACAGAAAGCTGAAAGTATGAGCGAAAGACAGGCGAATATATTTATTTGTCCTATCTACG
>NZ_NPJK01000067.1:0-4303 GCF_002251285.1 Prevotella sp. P5-64 | reverse complement strand
CAACATCGAAGTTGTCTATAAGCACATCCGGAAGAATGGCGCGTAGTAGCTTGGTCTGTTCCATATGGCAAAGGTACGACTTTATTCCTAACATACGGTGTTACCAACCGGAAAAATCCGCAGACCCAATATAGGCTTACCCGATAAACATTGTGGAATATTGATTACAACCAGTTAGGGAAGCCTTTACCTTTATCTTTTATTATGTTGTACACGGATAGCACACACGAATTTTTGAGCCATAAACGAACGTTGTGGGGAAAATCCGATTGAGAGAAAATTTGTGATGATGGAGGAAAGTTCTTTGGTTGGTAATTATGCGTCAAAATACACTTTTGGTTTATTTCAAGGTATTTTTTCTAACTCATTTCTTGCAAGGAAGGGTAAAAACATCTATCTTTGCAGTTAGATATTTAGCTTTGCAATAAACTATGGATATATTATACGGAACAAAAATAAACCAATTGCTTGCCAATACCGCACCGACAGGACTGTTGTTTGCTGACTGGCTAAAGAAGAAAGGATATTCTGTCCAACTGCAAAAGAAATACAGGGACTCTGGATGGCTGACAGCGATATGCAAAGGTGTGATGTACCGCACGGGTGGGCGTTTGAATGCTTATGATGCCATAGCGTCATATAACAAACAGATGGGTGGCACCCTCAGAGTGGCTGCAATGTCTGCCTTGGAATATACGGGGTTCAACCATTATGTACCAATGGGAAAGCCTGTTCTGATGGTGGCTGCACCAACGTTCAAGACACCATTATGGATGCAAAGTGATGTCTATGACGCTACCTTCCGGGTGTTTCACACAAATGCCTTCTCGTATACAGAGACAATAGAAAGAGTTATGGACAGTGGCACGTTATATGTTTCTTCTCCAGAACAAGCGTTCTTGGAGTGTCTAATCTTGGCTCCAAAGTCATACAGCTACATGGATCTGTACTATGTTATGGAGCAACTGACTACCCTACGTTCTGATGTTGTACAGCACTTGTTGGAAACTTTGGACAACAACAGAGTAAAGAGGATGTTTCTGTATATGGCTGAAAAGGCAGGTCATTTTTGGTTCGAAGAACTGCATCCCGAAAAGATAGATGTCGGGACTGGGAAAATCCAAGCTGCTACCAATGGTACATTTAATCGTAAATATAACATGACAATTCCAAAAGATTTAGAAGAATATGAGGGATAAGTACAAGAAGCAGGTCGCATTATTGATAAGAATTATGCCGTCTGTATATCGTATCAAGGAATTTGCCGTGCATGGTGGAACAGCCATAAATCTGTTCCATAAGAATTTGCCACGGTATTCAGTGGATATAGACCTTACCTATATTCCCATTCAAGATAGGACTACAAGTTTATGTACTATCAATGAAAGACTGCTTGAAGTCAAGAGGAACGTGGAAAGAACGATACCAGGCATTGTGGTCGTTCCCAAACCGAATGTATGGAAACTCCTATGCACATTAGGAGATGCAACCGTCAAGATAGAAGTGAATGGTACGAAACGAGGCATCATTGGTGATACAGTGGATATGTCATTGTGTGCCAAAGCCAAGGATGAGTTCAATATGGGCTGTAAGGCTCGAACAGTCTCTTTCACCCAATTATATGGCGGAAAAATCACTGCAGCTTTGAGTAGACAGCATCCTCGTGACCTGTTTGACTGTAAGTATATGGACATTAGCTCTTTTGAGGATGTTAAAGATGGCTTTATGCTGTGCCTCTTAGGAAGTGACAAACCTATCATCGAGTCATTGCAACCCAATGAGATAGACCAAACGGATGCTTTGGAGAAGCAGTTTGAGGGTATGTCAGACATAGCCTTTAGTTACGAGGACTATAAGCAAGCAAGATTGCAGTTGGTCAAATTGGTTCAAGAAAGCATGACCAAGGCAGACAAGGATTTCTTGCTTTCTTTTGAGGAAGGCTGCCCTGATTGGAGTCTGTGTAGTGCCGGTGATTTGTCCAAATATCCTTCTGTACAATGGAAATTGCTCAATATCAGAAATCTGAAGGAGCATAACATTCAAAAACATGAGCAGGGAATTAAAAAGTTGAAAGACTTCTTATTTCCCAAATAGATAGAGTCATCCCCAAGGAAGCCTTGTAGCTTACTTGCAAAGTTAGTGTTAAACACGAGGAATTTATCTTTATTCTAATTGTTTTATACTAACTTTGTACCAATAATAGGATATAACGCTACATCGTGCTACAAGACGCTACAAGTAGGCTACATATTTCAATGCCTATAAAAGTTATGTAACATCTTGAAAATCAATATTGCTACATGAAGATACAACTTTCAGAGTCATATTTGACTTATAAGCATTTGAATAATAATGGTAAGATAGTGGTCATGGTGTAGTATTATCCCCATTTCATAATGGCAATTCATAAACATAATACAAAGGCAATGAGATGATAAACAGAGAACAATGGCAACCGACTTGTTTGAAAGTAAGAAGCGAGTGTCGTAATGACATAATCTCCTCAAAGATTTGAGGGGTGGAGTAGAAAATAGAGTCGATAGATTTCTTAAAATAGTTAAATTGTGTAACAAAAGTCATTCATACACAGTGTTTTAAGACGTTTTGTCTTGCGCTAGTTCTGCGCCATTTTTCGTGCAAAATAAGCAAAAATACCTAAAGACGGCACTTGAATATCAACGAGTTACAGAAGATGGTAGAGTGGTATAAAATCCCTCTCTCTCCGCAAAGAGTTCAATGAGCAACATCGTTGAACTCTTTTTTTATGCTCTGAGCGGGCAGGCTTCTTTTATGGTTTTGATTGTAAACAGAATTCCGCCTTATGTTGTGGGACACTCGTTTATGTCGTTTTATACACTAACATCACCATTTCATACAAGCATACCTTCGTGCTCATTACCATTACAAAACAAAAGGCTATCTTTGCAACCAGATAATAACTATAATAAAAGCAATGAACAATATGCAGAAAATTATTAGAATAGTCTTGCCCTGGGCTTGCTTTGTACTCATAGTCTGGGTGTGTTACTTTAGAGGCTCCGATTACATCGATTGGAGATGGTTGGTAGGTGCTGTTGGCATTAGTGCTGTTTGTTATGCGATGTTGTATGTGAAACGACATAAGATGCTTAGCAAAATAGAAGAGCATCGCAATCAGTTGAAGCAATAGGCGGAAGAGGTTATTGCGCCCGAATTGGAGAATATAAAGGGTAATTGGCTGAAGAAGGACATTTTAAAACGTCGCATGATAAGGGAATATCTTGAAAAGAATACCGATTATTATGCTGATGTTGATGGCAATGACGCTATTAGGAAGGTGCAGGATTGGATATCTTCTCTGGAGTCGAGTATTTTCTTGCTTTTCTTGCCTTTTGGGGGAATAATCTTTTGGGGAATCGTTTTTATACTATTTGCATTATTACTTCATTGGTCGTTTCCAATCCAAATGGCTATATGTGGCGTAATGTCCGTTGTGGCAAGTGTCATTCTGATATGGCGTCGCAATTATGTGCTGGCTCCGATAGCCATTGGTCTTGCTGTAATGTTTCTTTATCCCAAATCGGTCATTAGGATTTCTCTGTGTCGTACGGCAAAGAGAAATCCTTTAATTTTTCCCATATAGATAAGAATGATTGTCGTGTTTTTAGTGATCTAGCCAAATATAGGATGTGCTTGTCTTTTGTTTTTCCCAGATAGGCTGGCGTCGATATCAACTCGTATCGGATAGTCTTCAGAAATTTCTTCTTGTTGGAATTGATCAGCGCATGTCTGAACAACGACATAAAGTTATATGCCATAACAATGAAATTCCCACATGCCTCTGTTGCCCAGAAGTTATTTGTGACAAAGTCATCGATGGAGAAATCATTCTTCAATTCTTTTATCCTATTCTCAGAATCCGCTCTTCCGCGATATGAGTCATATACAATCTTGGCCGGCAGGTCAAGGTCTGTTACAAAGCAGCTGTATCGGTATTTTCCGAAATCCTGCTCATCCTCAAAAAGCTCCAGTTGCTTGATTTGCTTTCCTGCAGCTTTGGGGCGCTTGTCTATTTCTTGCCTGACCATCACAATGCGTCTAGGCTTCTCCCAACCGTTTGCCTGATAGATGGTTTCGGATATTTCCAATCCGTCTGTTAGCTCTATCCATTTGCGTTCATGGGTGAGACTGTACTTTATACGATTGTTGAAACGGCAGGCAATGATATAGTGTAACCCTTTCATTTCCAGATAGTCAAGTATTTCCTTCGCAAAGAAACCGCTATCCATGCGGACCAGCCCGACACGTTTGCCCTCAAGTTTTG
>NZ_NPJK01000066.1:0-1160 GCF_002251285.1 Prevotella sp. P5-64 | reverse complement strand
AACCTGAGTTCGGGATAAGAAAGTCTCTATAAAAGTTGGTAATCTCAATAATTTTTAGTACCTTTATGGTTGTAAATCAATTAGTTATAAAGTAAAAGGATACTATAGTTATGGAGATTACCAAGGACAAAATTACTGAAATTTTCTGTATTATCGATGATTTTTGCCAAGAATATGATAAAGAGATTGCCCGCATGTCCATTTGTGAGCCTGACGGGCGTAAGCACCGCAATCGGAAATGTACTATGAGCCGGTCGGAAATCATGACAATACTCATCTGCTTTCATTTCAATACTTTCCGCAACTTCAAGCATTATTACCTCTTTTATGTTAAGGTGCACCTGCACGACTTGTTCCCAAAGCAGCTCTCATATAACCGCTTTGTTGAACTCGAGTCCAGAGTCGCGGTTGAGATGATGCTGTTCCTCCAACTGTTTTGCTTTGGCAGATGCACGGGTATAAGTTTCATTGACAGTACATGCATTCCTGTATGCCACAACAAGCGTATAACAAGGAATAAGGTGTTCCGTGGTTATGCAGAAAGAGGCAAAAGCACCATGGGATGGTATTTCGGTTTCAAGTTACACCTGATATGCAATGAGAGAGGTGAACTGCTTAACTTTATGCTTACGAAAGCGAATGTTGACGATAGAAATACAGATGTCTTTAACAGATTGAGTGATAATGTGTTCGGAAAATTATTCGCAGACAAAGGATATATTTCGCATGGCTTGTTTGAGAGATTGTTTAACGACGGTATAGAAATTGTCACTGGCTTGAAATGCAATATGAAAAACAAGCTCATGCCATTGTATGACAAGATTCTGTTGCGCAAAAGATCTGTCATAGAAACCATCAATGACGAACTTAAGAATGTTGCACAACTTGTACATTCAAGACATCGTAGCGTGTTCAATTTCGTAATGAATGTCCTTTCTGTTTTGGCTGCGTATAGCTTCTTTGAAAAGAAGCCATCCATCAACATTGACTATTGCATAGAGAATGTTGACGGACAGCTTGTTGTTATAAAGTAAACTTCATTTGGACTTTACAATTCTGCATTTTGCCATCCATATTGTTTGGAGGGCAAATGTAATATGCACCTGTCGGAAATCTGGCATAGCAAGAAAAACGACTGTCGCTTATCCCGAACTCAGGTT
>NZ_NPJK01000065.1:0-101143 GCF_002251285.1 Prevotella sp. P5-64 | reverse complement strand
GGAAACTTGAGGGCAAACGTGTCGGGCTGGTCCGCATGGATAGCGGTTTCTTTGCGAAGGAAATACTTGACTATCTGGAAATGAAAGGGTTACACTATATCATTGCCTGCCGTTTCAACAATCGTATAAAGTACAGTCTCACCCATGAACGCAAATGGATAGAGCTAACAGACGGATTGGAAATATCCGAAACCATCTATCAGGCAAACGGTTGGGAGAAGCCTAGACGCATTGTGATGGTCAGGCAAGAAATAGACAAGCGCCCCAAAGCTGCAGGAAAGCAAATCAAGCAACTGGAGCTTTTTGAGGATGAGCAGGATTTCGGAAAATACCGATACAGCTGCTTTGTAACAGACCTTGACCTGCCGGCCAAGATTGTATATGACTCATATCGCGGAAGAGCGGATTCTGAGAATAGGATAAAAGAATTGAAGAATGATTTCTCCATCGATGACTTTGTCACAAATAACTTCTGGGCAACAGAGGCATGTGGGAATTTCATTGTTATGGCATATAACTTTATGTCGTTGTTCAGACATGCGCTGATCAATTCCAACAAGAAGAAATTTCTGAAGACTATCCGATACGAGTTGATATCGACGCCAGCCTATCTGGGAAAAACAAAAGACAAGCACATCCTATATTTGGCTAGATCACTAAAAACACGACAATCATTCTTATCTATATGGGAAAAATTAAAGGATTTCTCTTTGCCGTACGACACAGAGAAATCCTAATGACCGATTTGGGATTAAGGGTTTGTTGCCCGTCAAATACCGTTTAGGGCTGAATTCCATACGTGGAATCCAGCCCTAAACGGTTTTCATCTCCATCGCCTTACCCGCCATCAGCCCCTTCATCCACGCCTCATATACCGCATACGTAGTTGTGTGCCATAATAGCCAACTCGAAGAGCAGGATGAACGAGATGACGAGTCGCTTGTGCAGCAGATGCTCTATTTTCTGATATGTTTGATGCAGACAGGCAGTGCCTCTCGCCATGTCGTCAACCAGCAGGATGGGGAATATGATGATGCCTACCATGCATATTACCACATTGGGATTCATCCTGATGGCGTCTGCCCAGTGGCCATGTATCACCAGCAGCGTGGCACGGGTCATGCCGCAGCCCGGGCACGGGATGTGGTAGATTAATTTTGAGGGGCAAACGACCAAGCCGCTTTGCCCCTCAGTGCAGTATGCCACCATCATCCATGCACATGCGATGGCGTAGATGATGGTCGACAGGATATAGAATTTCTTATAAGAGCAGAAGTTCGAGCTTTTTGAGGTTTTCATTACGAGTAGCCCCTAAAATAAAAAACCAATCGAGGAGATACCAGAGTCCGACTCCGCTGCAAGTAAGCAGCTTGGCAACTCCCAAGCCGATATGACCGATATAGAAGCGGTCAATGCCGTAACATCCCAGGAAGATGGACAAGACGAGGGCGACCGTGGGGCTCTTGAATTGCAGGCTGCTGATTGGCACCCACCTGGAGTCGTCCAGCTCGAGCAGCCTGGTGCGAATAAAGGAAATCTTCTCTTCGGAAAAATACTTGCCATTGGCCATGATAAACATGTCTACTTTCTGTGCATCCATAATGGTTTGTGTTGTTTATAATTCATTTGGTTATTTTCTGCCGTAAAGTTAATACTTTTTTAGCAATCAGGGAGCGATTTGTTCAAAAAGTGACGCTCTTGGTGGGAAAAAAACACTTTTTCGGAGCCGTCTGCATCGATTCCGTAACTGAACTCCATCCCTTGATGACCGCCGTGGGCAGTCCTGTCATAGACTCCGTTTACTCCACGGTCACACTCTTTGCCAGGTTTCTTGGCATATCCACATCCAGACCTTTGTCCACCGCCACGTAGTAGGCGAGGAGCTGCAGCGGAACCACGCTCAGCAGCGGTATCAGTGCATTCTGGGTCTTGGGGATTTCTATCTCGTTGTCAGCGATGTTCTTCACCAGCTCGTCGCCTTCGGTGACAATTGCGAGGATGCGGCCGTTTCGTGATTTCACTTCCTGCATGTTAGAGATTATCTTCTCATAGAGCTGGTGATGGGTGGCGATGAAGACGATGGGCATATCTTGGTCTACCAGGGCGATAGGGCCGTGTTTCATCTCGGCGGCGGGGTAACCTTCAGCATGGATATAGCTGATTTCCTTCAGCTTCAATGCGCCCTCCAGAGCCACCGGGAAGTTCATGCCACGCCCCAGGTAGAGGAAGTTGTGGGCGTAGGTAAACATCAGAGCCAGCGACTTTATCATCGGCGCCTGCTCCAGCACCTTCTCCATCTTCTGCGGTATCTCCGAGAGTTCCTCTATCATCTCATGGTAGTTGGCGTCGTCGAGCGTGCCTTGCTCGTGTCCCAGAGCCAGTGCGAGCAGCGTGAGCACGGTCACCTGCCCCGTAAAAGCCTTGGTGCTTGCCACGCCTATCTCCGGGCCCACATGGATGTAGACGCCGGTGTCGGTCTCGCGGGCTATAGACGAGCCCACAGCATTGACGATGCCGAAAATCAGAGCCCCCTTCTCCTTGGCCAGTTTTATGGCTGCCAGCGTGTCGGCGGTCTCGCCGCTCTGGCTGATGGCTATCACCACATCTTCGGGTTCTATCACGGGGTCCACGTATCTGAACTCGCTGGCGTAAGACACCTCCACGCGCTTGCGACACATCTTCTCGATGAGTTGCTTGCCTATGAGTCCGGCATGCCAGCTCGTTCCGCAGGCTACGATGATGATGTGTTTGGCGTTTACCAGCTGGTCGCGATAGTCTCTGAGCGCCGAGAGCACGATATGGTTGTTTTCCGGATGCTCCTTGTCCACGATGAGCCTGCCGCTCATACAGTCCTTCAGGCAGTTGGGCTGGTCATAGATTTCCTTCAGCATGTAGTGGTCAAAGCCGCCCTTGCTGAGTTTGCTGATGTCCAGGTCCACGGTCTTGATGGTATAGCTGCACGAGGCATGTTCGAGGTTGATGATGTTCAGTTCTTTTCCCACTCTGATGTCGGCTATCTCTCCATCCTCGAGATACACCACCTTGTTGGTGTGCTCCACGATGGGGGTGGCGTCACTGGCGATATAGAAGTCCTTGTTGTCTTTGCCCACGCCCACCACCAGCGGACTTGACTGTCGGGCAGCCACGATATGCCCTGGGTCCTTTTTCTCCATCACGGTTATGGCGTAGGCGCCGATGGCATCGTTCAGAGCCTGACATACGGCAGAGACCAAATCCTTGCCGTTCTGCTGGTAGTAATGGTCGATGAGTTGCACCAGCACCTCGGTATCTGTAGAGCTCTTGAACGTATAGCCCTTGTCTGCGAGTTGCTCTTTCAGCACCTGGTAGTTCTCGATGATGCCGTTATGCACCAACGCCAGCTCTCCACTCATGCTCACATGGGGGTGGGCATTGGCTGCCGACGGCTCTCCATGGGTTGCCCAGCGCGTGTGGGCTATACCTATGTGGCCGCTGCAGTCCTTGTCGGCTGCCAATGCTTCCAGATTACTTACTTTTCCTTTAGTCTTATATACATTGAGGTTATCCTGATTGCCAATCAGCGCCACTCCCGCGCTGTCGTATCCACGATACTCCAGTCTCTTCAAGCCCTCGATGAGGACGGGGTAGGCGTCAGACTGACCTATATATCCTACTATTCCACACATGTTTCTACTTGTTATAATTATTATTGGTTCTTCTATGGTCTTCATTCTCGTTGTCACCCGTTAAGCCAAGTGACACTCACGTCGAGATGTCAACTTGCCCTAATCTCATTATCTTCCGCTGTCAGCTTGTTCATATTGGATAAAAGTTTATTTGGTCTACGAATACTGGTTGTATGCAGATTATTGTACCCTGTATCATCTGCTTTGCCATGGCCTTTTGCCACGGCTCAGCCGATGTCTTCACTTTTTTCGGCTGTAAAGGTAATACTTTTTTGACAATAATGAAGAGATTCGTAGGAAAAATGAAGAAAAAACAGAAAATAGTTAGCGTTTTGCTGACAATGCTTACAAACTGGTAGTATATGAACAATGGTTGACAAGGCCACTATGGCGACCTTGCCAACCATTGATATAAGTGTTTTCACCGTCATTGTCGGCTCGTATCATTTGATGCGGGAGCGCGTGCCTTACGATGCGTGCTTCCGTGTCGTTTGATACGTGTCCACGTGCCTATTGATACGAGCCGGCGATGATGGTTGCAGGCTCGGCAGATGCGGTCATTTCCATCAGCCGATGTCACTGGCACACTCCGCTTCGCGGTCAGCGCTTTTGTAGAGGTACCCTCCACGCTTGCAGAGGTATGCTCCATGCTTGCAGAGGTATGCTCCACGTTTGCAGAGGTATGCTCCATGCTTGCAGAGGTATGCTCCACGTTTGCAGAGGTACCCTCCACGCTTGTAGAGGTACCCTCCATGCTTGTGGAGGTGGTCAGCAGCCTGGCTGTTGCCCGTTGCTATTCCGAGCACATGGTCACCTCTATGCGGTGGTTCTGCTTCAGTAGCGTCTGTGCCATCTGCTGCACATCGTGGGCCGTGATGCTGTCTACCATCTGGCAGTAGCCCGTGTCAAAGTCGGCCTCGTCGTCTATCTGGTGCCAGATGATGTAGCTCCAGTAGTCGTTGGTCATGGCGTTCTGCGCATACTGCTTCTTCAGATACTGCTTTACCTTGTCCATCGACGATGCTATGGGTCCGTCGGTGGCCATGTGCTGCAGCTGTCGGTACACGATAGGGTTGAGCTCGTCATAGCGGGTGGGGTCGGTCTTATAGCTTATGCGCAGCAGGGCATTGGGCTCTTCGTCCTTGTCCAGCTCAAAGCTCACGCCGATGCCATAGGTGCCTCCCTTGTCCTCGCGCACCGAGTCGGTATAGGCTATCTGCAGACAGCGCTGCATGATGTCGAGCGTCAGGTCGGCACGGGGCGAGAAGTCTATGTCTGCCGTGTACATGATGTTGACCTGGGTCACTGGCGTAGCCATCTTGCGGCCAAACTTCACCACCTTGTTTTCCTTCACCATACGTGGCAGACGGCTCTTGTCGGCCTTCTCGCCCTTGTGGGTGGCGGGCAGCGCTGCCAGATAGCGGCAGAGCAGCGGGCGCAGACTGTCTATGCTCACGTTGCCTATGATGACCGTCTTGAACGCCGACGCGTCGGCAAACCGCTCACGATATATCTCCATGATGCGGCCATAGTCGGCGCGGTCTACCATCTGCCGTGTGGCAGGCGCCGTGCGCAGGTTGTTGCCATAGAGCACCGCGCTCAGACTGTCGTTGTAAACCACCTTCGGACTGGCACTGCGGTTGGTCAGAAACGACCGCGTGCGGTTTCTCAGTCCTTCAAATGCCACCGAGTCGCGTCTTGGAGCTGTGAAGTAGAGATAGGTGAGTTGCAGCATCGTCTCCAGGTCTTTCACCGACGATGTCGCCGTGATGCGCTGTGACGACTGGCCTATCGCGGGTGCCACCTTCACCGACTTGCCCGTAAGCGCCTTGCGCAGTTGGGTGCTTGTCATGCTGCCCACGCCACCCTCGGTGATGGCACTTGCCAAGAGCGCGAAGTTGGGGATGTCGGCGTCTGGGTAGAGCGAGGTTCCGCCTTCGCCCTTGACGGTCATGGTCACCACGTCGGCCTGATAGTCGGTGGGCTTGACATACACCTCCATCCCGTTGCTCAGCGTGAGCCGCGTCATGCCCCACTTGCCCGTAGCCTCTTCCTTCACTATTGTGCCCGGAGTGGGCATCTTGTCCATGATGGCTGTCGCGGTGTGGGCGTCTACGTGGGCGTCATACTGCCGGCGCTGCGCCTCGACGATGGTCTCTTCTATCTCTGCCTCGGAGGGCAGCACCACCTCCTTGCGGTCGGGCCCGTAGAGCACGAAGACCTGGTTACGGTCGGTGATGATGGTGCCGATATGGCTGTTTATGTCCTTGAGGGTCACCTCTTGGTCCATCTTCTGCATCAACTCGTAACTGTAGGCAGGCGAGAGTATCGGTTCGCCGTCGAGAAAGTTGTTTACACACTGCTTGACCAGACTGCTGTTGCGGCGGTCGCCCTCCATCTTCATGCGCCGTTGGGCTGCGTTGAGATAGATGGCCTTTGCCCTTGCCAGTTCGTCGGCGGTAAATCCGTGCTGGCGCACTCTCTCCACCTCAGCCACAGCCGCTGCGATGCCACCCAGTATGTTGTCTTGCTTGCAGCTTATGCTGAGGCTGAAGGCGTCGCTGGTGCCCGATACGAAGAACATCCCGTCGCGCACCGTGCTGCTCATATAGGGCGGGTTGGCGGTCTCCTTGCCCTTGTCTGCCAGTCGGCTGTTGAGCATGCTGACGATGAGCCCCTCCATATATCCGTCGCGCTGATAGTCCATGGTGGTCTTCTCTGCGCGGGGCGTCGCTGCGCGCTTCATGTAGAGATGTCCCAGCGCGATGGGCTGCTCGCGGTCTTTCTCTATCGCCACTATCATGCGGTCGCTGCTGTTTACGGGGTAGTAGATGCGCTCTGCCGGGTTCTTGGCGGCGGGAATTTTGCCAAAGAGCCGTTTGATTTTGGCTTCCATGCGGTCTACATCTATGTCGCCCACCACAATCACCGCCTGGAGGTCGGGCCTGTACCACTTGTCATAATAGTCGCGCAGGTCCTGATAGGGAAAATTGCTGACGATGTCCATATTGCCTATAGGCATGCAGTCCTCGTACTTGGAGCCGCGGTATATCTTGGGCATCACGCGCTCCATGAGCCGCTGCATCGCCATGCCCGAGCGCCGGTTGCGCCATTCTTCGCGTATCACGCCACGCTCCTTGTCTATCTCTTTGTCCTCGAGCAGTATGTAGTGGCTCCAGTCGTTGAGCACCAGCAGACAAGAGTCTACGATGCCCTCACGGCCGATGGGGGCAGCCCCTATGTGGTAGACGGTCTGGTCTACCGAGGTGTAGGCATTGAGATTGGCTCCGAATTTCACACCTATAGACTCGCACCAGGGCACTATGCCCAGCCGTTTGCCCTTGCCGGGGAAGTGCTTGGTACCATTAAACGCCATGTGCTCCAGAAAATGAGCCAGACCACGCTGGCGGGGTTCCTCGAGAATGCTGCCCACCCGCTGGGCGATATAGAAATCGGCCAGTCCGGGCTCCTTGGCGTTGTGGCGTATGTAGTAGGTGAGTCCGTTCTTCAACTTACCCGTGCGCACGGCATCGTCCTGCTTCACCGTCTGTGCCGACAGCGCGGCAGGGAGCATGAGGGTGATGGCCAGGAGTGATAACAGTTGTCTCTTCATGGCGGGTCGTGGTTAGCGGATGGTCACTTTCTTGTTGCCGATGACATAGACACCCTGGGCGAGTCCGCCTACCGCCTTGTCATAACTCTGGGCACTCTTTACCAGCCGTCCGTCGAGCGTGTAGACATCTGTCTTGCCCTTCTGGCTCTCGGCGGTGGTCGTGCCGATGCCTACCGATGTGCCAGCCAGCTTGTAGCTGTAGTATATCATCGCCCAGTTCTTGTTGCCGGTGTATGAGTAGTCGGTGCCATAGAGCGTCGCGGTGTTTCTGCCTCGGTTGGCCACTACCATGTTCTCACCGTCTATGATTGGAGTGCAGCCGGCAGCCACTACACCATACTTACACAGCGTGATGGCGGTACCCTGTGAGAGTGTGGCGGCATCTACAGGCACCAGCAGAGCACCACCGGTCATGTCATAGCCGAAGGCATACATCGTGGAGCCGTTGAGATAGACGCCATAGAACTTGCCTATGCCGCCATCCAGGCGTATGGCGCTCTTGACCACCTCGCCTGTGGCTGGGTCCATCTTGAGGATGTAGCCCTTGTGCTGTCCCTTGCTGTTCTCGTAGAGTCCGGTGAGTCCGCCCATAGACGAACCGGTGAAGTAGACATATCCGTCTATCCATTGGCAACCGTTGTTATGTATGGTCTTCTTGCTGCCCACGGGGGTGATGGTCTTGACATAGCCCACGCTGAGGTCGGCAGCGCTGACCGATGCCAGCAGGAGGTTCTCGCAGTCGTTGGTGACGCTTACAGCCTTGCCGCCCAGTGTCAGTTCGTTGCCTGCCTTACCCTTTATGCGTCCGTTGAAGTAGAGGTTGCCGTTGGCATAGACCACCTTGTCCAGGAACGCGCTGGCGGCGATGCCCTCTGCGGTAAGGCTCTTGACGAAGTAGCCGTCCTTGTCTAACTTGGCAAGGAAAAGGTCGCCCACCACACCCTGAGAGTCACCATCCCATTCGGTAGTGTTCTTTGCGGTGAGTGTCTCTACGGTTCCGTCGGTCTTCTTCAGATACATCTCGGTGCGGAAGTTACCGGTGAGATAGATGCCACCATCCTCGTCGACAGCCACGCCATAGACCGACATGTTGTCCTTGGTGAATCCCCTCTTGCGCTTCTCTACCTTGCCCGCGATGAGGCGCGACCACTCCAGGCTGCCGTTCTCGGCTATCTTGAGCACCAGGTAGCGGTACTCGCCGCTGACATTGCCCATGTCCTTGATGGTGGTCACATGGCCCGTGGGGTCTACATATTCTACCAGGTTGTCATAGCCAGCCTCTGCCACCCATGCGCGGGTCTTGAGTACAGCCAGCAGTCCACCGTCCTTGGTAGGGACGATGTGCGACTTGTCGTGCGCGATGTCGCCTTTGCGCGTATAGGCGTTCCAGACGATAGATCCGGCGTTGCTCACCTTCTGCAGAAACATGTTGCCATTTTTGCTGGTGCCCGTGTAAGGACTACCCACGATGGCGGCGCCGTCGGCGCCAGTGACCTGTTCGCCGTCAAACCAGAGGTTGACCTGTGAGGCCCCGGAGTTGGTGCCCCATGTGGTAGCCACATAGTAGTCGCCGCCCGAGGCTTTGACCATACCGATGATGTTGTCGCCAGCCGATGTGGCGCCGTCTACGGTGTGTGCCCAGTTGAAGGTCACTGCAGGCTGGGTCTCTGCCAGCGATACGGTGGCGAGCATGAAACATGCTGCCAGAAAGAGTGTAATTTTCTTCATACTTGTTTGTGTTTTGGTTTTTATTTGTCTATGTTGTCATTGTCATTCCGTTAGAAATATATGCCCGCAGCCAGGGTCAGGCCCATGCCGTGAGCGGTCAGCGCATAGCGGCTGTAGCGCCAGTCGGCGCGCACAAAGGGGTGGAAGCGCGGGCTGGCCTTGTAGGAGGTCTCGATGGCGGCGCCGGTAGACCAGGCGGGGTGGGCGAGGGTCTCATAGGCGTGCATCACTGGCGTAGCCATGGTGCCCTCGATGTGGTCGGCGCGGGCGTCGGTATGCCATGTCCGCGAGGCGGTGGCCTGAAGGCGGGTGAGCATGTGGCGAGACTCTACCGCGGCAGTGAGCGTCAGTGCCGACTGCCATGACCTAACCCGCAACTGCCGATAAGGTTCGGCATATTCCTCATGGTAGTCGCAGTAGGCGGTACCCGCCTGCAGCGCCCAGTAGCCCCGGCGGCAGGCTATGGGCAGCGCGTGCTGCCAGAGCGCGTCGGCACCTATGCGCAGGGTGGTGAGGCGGTACATCTCGGCAATGGCTATCTGCGGGTAGATATTATCCTGAGCCGTGCCGAAGATGTGCTCGAAGCCCTGGCGCCGCTGCCACTCCTCGCTGAGCCGCAAGCCCAACGTGTGGCGCCCCACTGTCGACAGCCATCCCGCCGTGGCGTCCTGCCGATGCAGCCGCAGCGTGGCGAGAGGCAGCTGGTTGAGCGAAGAGATAATCTTCTCAATCTCTGTAAACTCATAGCCCGCCTGGGCGAAGGCACCACGCTGGCTGTCGCGTCGCTGGCGGTAGCTGAGCATGCCCCCTAAAGAGTGGCCTTGGTAGTAGGTAGAGGTGTTGGCTCCCCTGAAACGGTAGTAGTCGTTGCCCATGCCCGTGAGGTGATAGATGGTGGGCATGCTCACCTCGTTGTAGAGCTTCAACTCGTTGGTCTGCTTGTAGCGTCGGGCGCTCACAGCCATGCCCATGACGCCGGTGCCCACCTGGGTCGAGACGCCCACCCGAGCCATCAGGTTGCCCGAGAGGTTCTTGGGGCGTGGGTCGCGGGTGCGGAACTCCATCCGGGCGGTGTATTCGCCCTCGGCAGCGATGTTCCATCGGCCCAAAGGATAGGAGAAGCCACCCATAAAGTGGTAATACTCACTATGCGTGTTGCCCCCCACGGTGTCGGCCATCAGGTAGGGGTAGAGCAGCTGGTAGTCTGTGGTCTCGCTGAAGCGTACGTTGCGCGTGGTGCCGTTGCGGTAAGCCGCATTGCCCCACAGCGTGGCTTTGCCCTTGTGCAGATAGGCGTCGATGCAGCCGTAACCCGTGCTGCTGCCCGTGCCGTCTTCGAGTCGCGCGGGGCGTGAAGCCTTGCTGTAGTCCATGCCTGCCTGCAGCCTGTTGATAGAGGCACTGTAGCGGTAGCTCTGCATGGCTGGGTTGAGGTAGAGCTCGGCACCGAAATCGGCCGACGGCATCTGCGTCTGCCACATACGTGCCGACAGCGAGGTGTGGGTGCTGTCATTCTGCTGCGCCGTGAGGGTGGCGGGCACTGCCATGAGCATGGCTGTGGCAAGGAGCGCCGTCAGGGAGGTGGTAGAGGTATCGTGTTTCATCTTCTACTGCTTGGGAGTTATGCCATCATAGGTCACTGTGGTCGCCTTGGTACCGGCGGCGTCGATGGCGGTATGCTGCAGCTCGACGATAGAGGGTATGCACTCGGTGGTGAAGTCCTCGGTCGAGTTGTTGGTGTCCAGCAGGTGCATGGTGCCGTCGGCGTTGAGATACTGGAGCTTCCGGCGCACGCTGCGGAAGTATCGGGTCTCATCCTTGTCAATCTTGCCGCAGTGGGTCCAGCCTGCGTCGACCGACGGGGGCAGAATATTCCACAGGCGCTTGGCCTCGATGCTGCAGTTGACCCCGTCGACAATCCACGCGTTGGGCATCTTGTACGCATCCTGCTGCATGGGGAATGTGCCGGCAGGCAGATACATCGTATAATAATAGGTATACTTGTAGTCCTTAAGGTACTGCGCCTTGTCGATAGGAATACGCGCCAGGGCGTAGGAGGTAAATCCTCGGTTGTGCAACACGTAGAACGACTCGGTATAACAATACCACTTGTCGAGATTGGGCACCGTCTCGCTGTCGATGTCCATGTGCTCGGGGTGGGTGGAAACGTCGTACCACTCAAAGTCGGCGGCGCTCAGGTCAAAGGAGTTGGGGTTGGCGTTGCGGTGGTCTATGCCCGTGTCGCAGAGCAGCAGCGAGTGGCCAGGCTGCACGGGGTGGTCGGTACCGCTGCCGGGTATCACGTAGAGCGACCAGATGGTCATGGTGTCCTTGCGTATGTCGGGGGTGTACTCGAAATACTGGGTAGACTTGAACTTCGACTCGCAGAAAGCCAGTCCGTCGGCATAGAGCACGTGGTCGGTGTTGTTGTAAATCTTGATGTAGCTGTCGCCATAATACTGCAGTCCAGAACTGCGCAGCGTGCCGGCGAAGAATATCTCTTCGATGATGAAGTCGTCGTTGTCGGCCGACAGAAACGTCTCTATCTGCACCTGTCGGCTGCTCCCGGTAATCTGTACGTTCTCAGCCTTGCCGTTAAGTCGGCCTTTGGCCTGCGCCGTCTCGTCGTTGGCGTTGTGGGCGGTATAGGTGATGTCGGCAGAGTAGACCATGTCGTAGAGCCCCTCGGTGAGGGTGATGCCCTCGGTCGACGACAGGGTAGTGGTGACGCCGGTGGTGAGATTGGTAATCTTTATCTGCTGGCTGTTGATTTGCATGCCGCTTATCCCCACGGGCGGCGTAACGGCAATCTGCGTGGCGGTGTGGCGGGTGCTGCCTGTCTCCAGGTCGGAGCATGCTGCCAGCACGCTCAGCGCCATGATGTAGAGTATAAGTCTTGTCTTCATATTCCTGTTTGCTGTTAGGGTTGTCTGTTATAGGCTCAAGCCCGCCTCGACTCCGAAGTAGGGCGAGGCATTGCGCCTGATGGTGCGCCCATTGGCGGTGTAGTCGGGCAGATAGTCCAATATCTTGTTGGCGAAGAACGACAGGCGCATCATGCGGCCTATCTCCTTGGTCACCTTCAGATTGACGATGGCCGACATGGGCACCGTGAACGGACGGAAGAGGTCGGCGTTGTAGTTGCGGGTGAGCTGGGAGAGTCGGGGGGCGTTGAGGCTCTCCGTGGTGTAGGGATGCAGTTGGCCGTCGCTGGCTGCGATGTAGGCCGTGGGCGTGCCGTTTTTCCACATCTGGCGGGTGCGTATCATCCACATGCACTGCACCGAGGTGGTGAATATCAGCCGCCACTCGGGTATCTGCGTATCAAAGGTCACATTGGTGTTGACGCGGTCGTTGAGTCTTCCGTCGTTCCAGTCGTAAAGCCCCACATACTGCTCGCGCACCGGCTGGTTGTCTATCACTGTGCTCACGGCGTCGAACATGGGTTGGCTGTTGGTGTAGAGCGTACGAAACCACGCTCCGGTGACATTGATACGGGTGCGCAGAGCGTGGATGCGCTGCGAGGTGAAGGCCAGTTCTATGCCCTGCTTCACCAGTCGGCTGCCGTTGCCCGCCTTCTGATAGCCGTCGAGCACCTGCCGCTCTGTGTAGGGCAGCGAGTGATAGTCGCGGCCTGCCTGCATCTGGCTCACATCGTAAGCCCTGTAGGCATAGGAACCATAGATGGCGGCATATCTGAACCCGTCGTTCATCGTCTCCCTGAAATAGTCTATCGACAGCGTATTGTCGTGCCAGTCGAGGTCTACTCTCACCTCCCACTTGTGGTTGCGGGCGGGAGAGAGGTGGTAGTTGGTGGGGTCCTGGATGTAGGTGTGTACCACAAAACAGCTGTTCTGTGCCGGTGAAGACGCGTCGTAATACGCCAGAGATATGAAATTGCTGTAGTAACGGTCGGGGTAAAGATAGTTGAGGGTAGGCATCTTGGAGGTGATGCCATATCCGGCGTTGAGGGAGATGGTCATAGGTTCGCCGCCCACCGTCAGCTTGGGCAGATGCCAACCCATATTGATGCGCGGGTCGGCATATATGCGTCCGCTCATGTAGTATCGGCTGGCCAGCCCAGGCATCATTGCCAGTCGCAGTCCTGCCATGAGGTCTATGGTGCTCCTGCCCAGGCTCCAGCGCATCTGCTCTTCGCCGAAGGCAGACAGGTTCTGCAGCGAAGGGATGTCCTTGTATCGGCGCGGGCGTGAACTCCATCCCGTGACGCTCAGCGGGCGGTGCATGTCGTAGACCTGTCCGCGCCCGAAGTTCTTGGCGATGTCCCAGTTGAGGCCCAACTTGAGGGTGTGGGTGGCTCTGCCGGTCTTGAAGTCCATCACCCCTTTGGCCTTGACATACGCGCTGAACGGTTTGCCGTCGCAGAGATAGTGGGCGATGTACTCGGCAAAGACCGCCTGGGCTTCGTTCTCACCGTCGGTCCATGACAGCGGCACTATGCCATAACGCTGCGGAGCCACGAGGCGTGTCTGTCGGAGCCGATCGGTCTGAAGGCTCACCATAGAGTTGACTGCCACTTCGCTCCACACCGACTTGCGGGGTTTCAGCATGAAATTGTTGGTCATCGCGATGCGGTTGTACGATGAGCGGTATTCGTCTATGTGTCCGTAGTTGAGGTCGGGGTCGGCCTTGGCATTGTCAAACGAACCCTGATAGTCCAGCGCCGAGTTCCAGCTCCATGAGTATGCCTTCCTGTCGGCCTTGAGAGTGTATCTCAGTGACGCCGTCAGACGCTTGTAGTTCTCCAGGTTGTCTGTAGGATCGGTCTTGGAGTCGAGGTAGCCTAAGTCCATGTTGAGAAGCGACGTTCCCCGCCGGTTGAGGTTGACTCCCTTGCCTGCCGAGAAGAGCTTGCTGTAGCCATCGGCCTTGAAGCGCACCGTCAGCGGCATGGCGCGTCGTATCTTGCGTATGCTGACCAGTCCGCTGGTGAGGTTGCCATACTCTGCAGAGGGTATTCCGCGCATCACCTCTACGCTCTCGATGTCGTCGGTAGAGATGGCGCGCATGTCTACACCACTGTTGGTGATGTTGCGGCTTCCCTCTGCCGATGACGACGAGGTGGAAGACTGCGTGCCGCCCAAGGGCGAGTATTGGAGGTTGGCATCGGTCATCAGCGGCACGCCGTCGATGACAAACTGAGTACCCAGCGAGGTGATGGAGTAGTTGTTGCTTCTCGTCTCCGTGCCGTAGGCGCCCATCGTGCCGGTCTCGCGCAGCGTGATGAGATTGGCCTGACCCATGTTGGGGTCCTTGGCATATCCGCCGGGCAACAGCTCCATCAGGTCGGCTATGCTGTTGGGCTGGAGATGCCTCATGGCGTCGCGCCCGATGACCGACGAGGTGGTCTGTCCCTGTCCGGTGCGCGCCGTCACAACCACCTCGCCCAGGGTGCTTATGTCCTCGGTCATCCTGTAGACTCCCTGTCGGGTGGCGGTCACGGTGAGCGTCTTATACCCTAAAATGGTGATGCGTATCTTCGTGCCCACCATCCGCTGGGGAAGTTCAAACCGTCCGTCGGCGTCGGTGATGGTCTGCCATTTACCCTGCGCCACAGTGCTTACCACCGCCCCTGCCAAGGGGTCGCCCGAGCGGCTGTCGATAACGACCGACGCTACATTCTGCGCCCATGTCAGGGTGGCGCACATCATCCATAATAGCAGCGTGGAGTATATTCTCATGCTTGTCTTAACATCTAATAATTAACCAGATGCAAAGTTATTGCAATCAGAAGGCTGCGGCAATACCCAAAAATAGGTATTTTCATCGCCTCGTCCATCGTGCTGGGAAGCAGGGGTATCAGGTCGGTCGGCATGACCATTAAGCAAGCAAGAGAATGAGGATAGAAATGGCGGCTTTTTATAGAACAATTGGTAACTATATACTTTTAACCCCCGAAAGGTATATAGTTACCAAAAACAATGGCAATGATATGGATGTTTAGCCAATAATAAAGGGCTGAATTTCAAGCGATGAATCCAGCCCTAATTCTTTATGCTCAAAAAAAGTTTTGCGGACAGCGATATTTTTAATCTGATGCTGCTGTTTTTGGAACACTGTGTTCTCTGCCATGAAGGATATGGGCAATCTGTCCCATCCAAAACCATTGTTCATATCATTGAATATATGTTCCTTTCCTCCACGAAGGTTAGAGAACTCGACAATTTCTCTTACGGAAGATTCATAGTCGTTAGTTAGGATACAACGGTATGTGTATTCTCCTACCCAAAGGTCCTGCACATCATCCATTCGTTTCTGTCTTTGAATCACAAGTCGGTATGCTTTACCCTTCCACTTTTCAACAAGGATAGAGTTCAATTCAAACACGATGCCATTGATTTCTTCAGTCTTCCAGCCTCTGAGAGCAAAGATGTCATTGTAGAGCGAACTGAAACGGTTAGCGCGGATATAGAAGAATTTGCAGTGTTCCTCTACTTCTTCTACGATTTCCTCGGAACATGATCCACAATCAGCTCTGAAACGATTGATAGTAATTCATTTCTGTTCAAATCTCTCAAAGAACCTCTTCAACGTATCCTTCTGATGGAAACGAACGTTTTCGTTAAGCCAGATGAGCAGAGCTAAGTTTACTTAAGCTCTGCCATGGCGAGAAAACGTGCCATGAAATGGAACAATCTACACCTTAGACCGAGGGGCGAGTCGATTACAGATGACAATGTGGAGTCAAATTGCTCCATGATTGAAAATATTTCTCCAAAAGGAGTGAGTTTCTCAGATTTAATTTGTATTTTTGCCATGTCTATCGTCGGATTCTCTTGTTTATTTTGCAACACTAAGATAAGTGAATTCTTCGACATGGAAAAATCCTGGGCAACTTTTTGTTGCTCAGGTACTTAAAAGGCCTAATTTATAATAGTGTTGCGGAATTAAGGGGTAATAAAAAAATGTACGAAAGTCTTGCCGACATAATCTTTGTCGTAAAAGAATAAATGAAGGAATGATGGTAATATTGCATAATCCAAATTCCATTTAGTTTTTTCGTAAAACAGAAACGATATGAGGAAAATTGCTGCTTTATTGTTTTTGTGCTTTATGCCTATCAGCCTATTTGCACAAACTTATAAAATGTATAAAACACGTAACTACCATAACCAGTTACGTTTGAATACTGCTACGGGAGAAGTGTTACAGGTGCAAGATGACGGTCAATCTTGGAAAATATGTGATGCAATGGAAGATGGTGGCGAAACTGATAATCGCTTTTGTCTTTATGAAACACAGAATATGTGGACTTTCATCATGCTTGATACTTTTACTGGAAAGAATTGGCAAGTCCAATTTAGCACAAAAGGAACAGATTACATGTTTGCTGCACCAATAAATTACTGGTCAAAAGCATATCCATCTTCAACTGATAGATGGCAGGGGAGATTCAAAATGTTTGCTACTCAAAATATGTGGACATTCATCATGTTGGATAGTTTTACAGGAAGACTTTGGCAAGTGCAATACGATACCAAGTCTTTAGACAACCTCCTTTGCGTTTCAATTAATGAAGAAGTTCTTGAAGCAGGTAATAGTAGCATTTTTACAATACAACCGATGACGAGTATGTATCAATACTATTTGATAAGCAATAAGTCCGGTGCAATGTGGCAATTTCAGTGGACAACTAAAGGTCCTGACTATAGATGGATCAAAAGGGTTAATTGACAAATTGTATTTGTTTATGAAAATTAAAAACATAAATGACATTACATTGTTTAGATACTTGTTTTGTCTTGATAAAAGAGAATTGCCACAAAGCATTCTTAATTGGTGTAATAATATCGGTAGTGCAATTGATTCTGACAGAGAGAATGCGATAAGAGAATTATCTACAGTAAAAGGAAACTGCCGTAATTTGGTCGTTTTCTCTAAGACATTTGTTGAGACGATGGATAAATCCTATATGAAATTTACACAATTTCATATTGATATTCTCCAAGAGTTAGATAATGAGAATGGAATTGTTCGTAGCCCATACTTTATAGAAGGGTGTTATGTCGTGTATAGCATAAAGAATGGCTGTCTTACTTTATGGATATTCCAAGACAACATCGATAAATATTTGTCGATACCTACATATTACATTTGTGTGTCACCAAAGGATAGAATTAAGGGAAATGGACATCAGTTAGACTGCATGGTTCTACCTCTTATTGATGGTTGTATGGAAGCAAATATCAGAGATTACATAGATATGGTCTTGGATTATTTGTGTTTAAGACAATGGGCAGAAGTGCAATTAGGTAAAGTTTCAACCACCATAAGAAAAGAGATTAAAAAGAACAAAAAGACTCAGATTGTCACAGAAGCAGGGCTTAATTACTATCGCTTTGATAGTAAGTGGTATACCGAAATCTGTAATGATGAGTCTTTCAAAGTTAGTGGTCATTTCAGATTACAACCTTATGGTGATGGTACAAGGAGGCTTATATGGATAAATGAATTCACCAAGAATGGCTATCATAGAAAAGCTACTATTGATAAGGTTAAAGATGGAGAAATCTCTTTAAACTAATAGAGGTGTGATACCAGCATTTACAAAAACAATAGTGTTACAATGGAAAATTTAGATTTGGACTTTTTAGCGGCACTTGCTAATGTTATTAAAGAACTGGAGAATAGTACTTTAAAATACATAGAACCTTCAACCTTAGGTGTTACACCTTCCAATAGAGACAAAGCCATAACGAATATCCTTAAAGAACATGAGGCTATAACTGTAACAACAGGAGGATGGGTAGTAAAGCCAAACGGAAAATTACAGTTGCTTTCACAAGAGGTCTCTTCGTTAATTAAGCAGAAGAAACAAAAAGAGAAAGATCATTTGATTGGTCGAATTAAGGATATAGGCAGCTTAGTTTTGTCCTCTATTGCAATAGTCATTTCTATCATTTCTATGATTATTTCGTGTTCACAGAGTTAGGATGCGAATAGTTTAATTGAGATAAGCCGACTGACTTTAGGCGAAAGTCTAAGGTTAGTCGGCTTGTCATTTTCCATAACTCTGTGCAATCATCATTCCTACAACTCCTGCAACCACAAAGATGCCGATAGAGAAGAAAAACCAGAAGAACCACTGGGCATAGTGACCGAGATAGCAGCCATCATATTCCTTGTATCGTTCACGGACTTTCTTCCGTTCATCAGCAAACATGGAATTGACCTCACGGATATGCATCTGTGCGGTCATCCATTGGCGTTCTTTGGCAAACAGTTCTTGGATTTTCTGCCAGTCAGCATCGTTGACATTTACAGACACCTTTAATTGTGTTGGCGTATTCTCTAAAACTTTGTCTAAGTGTTGATCGATTGATCAACCTTTTTGCTGATAGTAGTCACAGCACCACCTAATTTGGTTTCTGCACGTTGATACTGCTGAATGGTAGACTCCAGTTCAAATGTGGAATTGATGAAGGTATTGGTAGCCTTGTCAATGTCCTCACTCAACTGTTTTAACTCAGGAACACGGTTTACAAGTCCATCCTCGGCTTGCTGTTCCTCAACCTCGTTTTCGACATCATTCATCATGTTGTCGAAGTCGGAACTTTCTTTTATGACAGACCTTTTGCGCAACAGAATCTTGTCATACAATGGCATGAGTCTGTTTTTCATATTGCATTTCAAGCCAGTGACAATTTCAATGCCGTCGTTAAACAATCTCTCAAACAAGCCCTGTGAAATATATCCTTTGTCTGCGAATATTTTTCCGAACACATTATCACTCAATCTGTTAAACACATCTGTATTTCTGTCGTCAACATTCGCTTTCGTAAGCATAAAGTTAAGCAGTTCACCTCTCTCATTACATATCAGGTGCAACTTGAAACCGAAATACCATCCCATGGTACTCTCACCTCTTTCTGCATAACCACGGAACACCTTGTTCCTTGTTATGCGCTTGTTGTGGCATATGGGAATGCATGTACTGTCAATGAAACTTATACCCGTGTTACAACCATAAAGGTACTAAGAACTATTGGGATTACCAACTTTTACAAAGACTTTCTTATCCCGAACTCAGGTTACAATCAGTCGGTTTTGTTTATTCTTCTACAATTTGTGCGATTCGCCTGATGCTGCCAATGTGATGATTGATAATCAGCGGCACGCGTTCTACCACCACCATGGAAGTGTCAAGGCCCAATGCCTTTGGCTCGTCAATGCCTATCTTGCTGATAAGGGCGTAGATGGTCATCAGCAGGTTCTGCTGGCGGTTGACGGAACTCTCGGGATAATACACGCGGTGGATGATGATGAAACGGAAATCGCCAGGAATACCGTTTTTGCGGAGTGAAGGATAGGTGCTGGTAAGGTCAACCTTCTTGCTATCCACAAGGTCTTCCACCACTTGTCTCAGATAGAGACTAACCCGAGGCTCGATACGGAAACCTATGTGCATGGTCACGCTGTACAGTGTGTCGGGCACTAAGGTCTCGCAACTGTACTCCAGCGTATCAGGAGTATCTACAAACTCCATATTGATGAGCCAGTAATGGTCAGCGCGTTTAGGTTGCTTGTTGATGATGGAATATAGCAACTTGTCATCTACGGTACCTTGTTTGTCGGCATGGTTTACATAGACAAGATTGGAAGCGTACTTGGGGATGTCTTCGTCGGCTTTGATGTCGGAGATAATCTGATAATAGTCGTCCAGTGGTTTGGTGCTAATGTACTGGCGGCGTATCTTCATGGCACGTACCCATACATACATCATCAGGAACAGGATTCCGCTAATGAGCATTGTGCACCAGCCTCCTGCGAGAAACTTTGACAAATTGGCAGTTAAGAAGATGCCCTCGATGGTGCAGTATGTGCCAATAAACAATATCGTGAAAAGTCGCGCCATACCCTTGCTGTGCAGGTAGAAACCGAGCAGCAATGTAGTCATCAGCATGGTGATAGTAATGGCGAGTCCGTAGGCAGCCTCCATGTGTGAGGAGTCGCGAAACAGCAGGATGATGAGGACCACACCGATGTACATGGCAAGGTTGATTACGGGGATATAAAGCTGCCCTTTTACATGTGTGGGATGCTTGATTCGCATACGGGGCCAGAAGTGCAGGTTCATGGCTTCGCTCAAGATGGAGAAGGTACCGCTGATGAGTGCCTGACTCGCAACGATAGCCGCACCCGTGGCCATAATGATGGCGAAGACAAGTATGTTCTGCGGCATGATGGCAAAGAACGGATTCACGGAGTAGGCTGTCTGCACATGATTCAGCGCCCATGCTCCCTGTCCCAGATAGTTGAGAATGAGCATGGTCTTTACAAAGGCCCAACTGATGGTGATGTTCTTTCTGCCACAATGTCCCAAGTCGGAGTAAAGAGCTTCTGCACCGGTAGTACAGAGAAACACGGCACCCAGAATTAAAAACCATTGGGGGGATTTTGCCAACAGGATGACAGCATAATATGGGTTGAATGCCTTTAGTATCATAGGGAAGGTCGTGATACTGATGACGCCTATTATGCCCAACAGGAGAAACCATAGGAGCATGAAGACTCCGAAAGACTTGCCAATACTCTCGGTGCCAAACCGCTGCACAAAGAAGATGATGGTGATAATGGCAAGTGTAATGGGAGTGACAGGCAGATTCGGACTGATACTTTCGAGTCCTTCAATGGCTGTAGTAACCGTAATGGCAGGGGTGATAATTCCATCTGCCAGTAAGGTACTGGCGCCAATGATAGCCAGTATATAAATCCACTTACTCTTGAGGCGGCGCAGAAGAGCGTAGAGGGCGAGAATGCCTCCTTCGCCATTGTTGTCGGCACGCAGAGCCACACATACGTATTTGATGGAGGTCTGTAGGGTGAGTGTCCAAATGATACAGGACAATGCACCCAAGATAGTGCTTTCGTCGATGGCTTCGCCTGTATGGAGTATGGCCTTCATCACATATAGGGGTGATGTTCCAATGTCTCCAAATACGATGCCTAATGTGACGAGCAATCCCAAGAAGCCTACTTTATTATGGTTGCAGACAACTGGATGTCCTGAACAATCTTTCATCTTTCCTTCTCTTTATTAAGTGTTATCCTTCAGATTATAAAACAGTACACAAAGGTATAAACATACGAAGTAATACGCCCTTCGTTTAACAAGATTTATCGGTTTTAACATCTGGTGAAGTTCACTATAAGTATGCGAATGGCTGTCGCCCCATGCCAGGCGGGTAGCTACGAAGTATGTTTTTCTGTCTATACAATTGCCTTTGATTCTTCTTCAGAAACTCTTCGATTTTATCCCAAGAAACCAATCCTTTTCCGCCACCATCATATGTCGCTTATAAGCTATGAGCGTGTTCTGTTCTACAAGTTGTTGTCAACCAGAAGTTTTATAGGTCTTGACTAAGTCATGCCATATATCCCTTAAGGCCTTTGTCGATAACCAGCTAATTATCTTCCATCATTCTAAAAGGCGGAAGAACCAAAAAAAAAGACCATGGAAATGCGAAAAAATCGCAGTTTTATGGATTTTCTCTCTAAAAAACAGTACTTTTGCAGATAATATGACACTTAGCGACGCTTTCAAACAGGTCAAGGCCTTTGCGCGTATCGATGGCGTGTTCATGGCAGTGCTGTGGGCAGCCAGTTTTATGGCCATCATCTTCGACCCCCAGTCCGTGTGGGGCACGATGCTTGCCATAGCCACTCCCTTTGTGGCCGGCGCACGCCTCAAGGTCTTCCGTGACCGCGCCCTCGACGGAGTCATCTCGTTCCGTCGTGGCTATGCCTATCTGTGGTATACCTTCCTCTACGCCAGCCTGCTCTTCGCGGCTTTCCAGCTGGTCTACTTCCGTTTCTTCGACAACGGTGCCTTCATCGGCATGCTGGTGGGCGCCCTCCAGACGATAGAGGCCATCTACCGACAGCAGAACCTGTCGGTGCGAGAGCTTCAGGAGGCCGTCAACACGCTTCGCGCCACAAGCGATGTGCAGTTGGTGTTCACCTTCTTCACCCAGAACATCACGTTCTGCGCCATCATGTCGCTGCCCGTGGCTGCCATCATGCGCCGAAGTTATGCCCCCTATAATAAATAATGTATATATAAAACGTAAACAAGATATGGATATATCAGTAGTAATCCCCCTCTACAACGAGGAAGAATCGCTGCCCGAGCTCTTTGCCTGGATTAAGCGTGTGATGGAAGCCAACGGCTTCAGCTACGAAGTAATATTTGTCAACGATGGTTCTACCGACCACTCCTGGGACGTTATCGAGCGTCTGAGCAAGGAGTCGGAGCACGTGCGTGGCATCAAGTTCCGCCGCAATTATGGCAAGAGTCCCGCGCTCTACTGCGGATTCAAGGAGGTTAAGGGCGACGTGGTCATCACTATGGATGCCGACCTGCAGGATTCTCCCGACGAGATACCCGGACTCTACAAGATGATTATGGAGGACGGCTACGACCTCGTGTCGGGCTACAAGCAGAAGCGATATGACCCCCTGTCCAAGACCATCCCCACCAAGCTCTTCAATGCCACCGCCCGCAAGATCAGCGGTGTGAAGAACCTGCACGACTTCAACTGCGGCCTCAAGGCTTACCGCTTGGAGGTGGTCAAGAATATCGAGGTCTATGGCGAGATGCACCGCTATATTCCCTACCTGGCCAAGAATGCCGGCTTCGACAAGATTGGCGAGAAGGTGGTACACCACCAGGCCCGCAAGTATGGCAAATCCAAGTTTGGCCTTAACCGTTTCTTCAACGGCTATCTGGACCTGCTCACCCTGTGGTTCCTTTCCAACTTTGGCAAGAAGCCTATGCACGTCTTCGGATTTCTGGGCTCGCTGGTATTCTTCATCAGCTTCATCGCCCTCGCCATCTTGGGCATCAGCAAGCTGGTCGAACTGAGCCAGGGCAACTATGGCCATCTGGTCACCGACTCTGCCTGGTTCTATATCTTCCTCACCTCGATGCTTATCGGTACCCAGCTCTTCCTTGCCGGTTTCATCGGCGACCTGGTAAGCCGTAGCAACCCCAACCGCAATGATTACCAGATAGAGGAGGAGATACGATGCGGAAAATAGCGCTACTGCTTGTGGCGGTGGTGGCGGTGATTGCCTCGTGCTCGTCGATAGACTGTCCGCTCAACAATACCGTCTATACAAAGTATAGGCTGGCTGGCGACGTGACGACGCTCGACGACACGCTGACCATATCGGTCAAGCGCACATCGGGAGCCGACACCGTGCTGCTCAACAAGGCGCTGCGCGTGGACAGCTTCAGCATCCCGCTGAGCTACAGCCACGAGAGCGACGAGTACTACTTCGACATCCGTCCCGATGGCGGTGTGCGTACCATAGACACCGTGACCATCACCAAGACCAATGAACCCCACTTCGAGTCAGTAGACTGTCCAGCCACCATGTTTCATACGCTGCAGCAGGTCAAATGCACCCATCACCGCATTGACTCTGTTGTGATTAACCAGAATAAAGTAAGCTACGATGCTCAGAAACCGCATTTGCTCATCTATTTCAAGAGTCTTGGCAGTTAGCCTCATGCTTCTGCTGATGCCCCTGGCGCTGCAGGCGCAGAACCACAAGGGCAAGACCCTTACCGACCGCGACACCATACCCCTCTTCCGCGGAGTGGCAGTGTCGTTCGACCTCGTGGGCGTCATCCAGTCGGGTCTGGGCGACTATGGCCAGTACGAGGCTGCCGCCCGTCTCAATCTGCGCGACCGCTATTTCCCCGTTGTCGAGCTGGGTGTGGGCCATGCCGATGCCGACGATGTAGACAGTGGACTGCGCTACAAGACCTCGGCTCCCTACGGCCGTGTGGGTGTAGACTTCAACGTGCTGCGCAACAAGCACGACGTGAACCGCGTCTATGTGGGCGGCCGCTATGGCTATACCTCCTTCAAGTATGATGTCGACGGCACCGCTGTCAAGGACCCCGTGTGGGGCGACGATGTGGAGTACAGCTATAAGGACAACAGTGCCAACTGCCACTGGCTCGAACTGGTCGCTGGCGTCGATGCCCGCATCTGGGGCCCGTTGCGTCTGGGATGGAGCCTGCGCTACAAGCGCAAACTCACAGCCAAAGACCCCGCTATCGGCAAGGCCTGGTATATCCCTGGTTATGGTCGTTACGACGACCGTATCGGCGGCACCTTCAATGTAATCATCGAACTCTGACACCATCATCTATATGGAGCGAACAAGCAAGAAGAAACTGATAGGGCAGGGTGTGTTTCTGCTCTTTCTGATTGTGGCGACGGTCATCATCGTGCGCCAGAACCGGGCGATGCCCTACCAGCACAACAAGGGCATGATATTCGGCACCACCTACAGCATCGTGTACCAGTACGACCGCGACCTGCAAGCCGGGATACTCGACCAGCTGCAGCAGGTAGACAACTCGCTCTCTCCGTTTAACGAGACCTCCATCATCTCTCGCGTAAACCGCAACGAGACCGTCGAGGTCAACGACCTCTTCACCGATGTGTTTACGATGGCGCAAGAGGTCTCTGCCGACACCCACGGCGCCTTCGACATCACCGTGGCGCCGCTGGTCAATACCTGGGGCTTCGGTTTCAAGCAGGGTACCCCGCCCACCAAGGCTGTGATAGACAGTCTGCTGGCTATCGTGGGATATGAGAAGGTGAAACTCAGCGGACGCCATGTCGTGAAGCAGGACGCCCGCACCATGCTCGACTGCAGCGCCATAGCCAAGGGCTACGGCTGCGATGTGGTGGCGCGCTATCTGCGTGACCAGGGCGTGACCAACTATATGATAGAGATAGGCGGAGAAATCGTTGCCCACGGCGTCAACGACAAGCAGACCGCCTGGCGTATCGGCGTCACCAAGCCCACCGACGACAGTCTCAATATCAACCAGGAACTGCAGACCATCATCGATGTTGCCGACAAGGCGATGGCCACCAGCGGCAACTACCGTAACTTCTACTACAAGAACGGCCGCAAGTATGCCCATACCATTGACCCTGCGACCGGCTACCCTGTCCAGCACAGCATTCTCTCTGCCACGGTGCTCACCAACAGTTGTGCCCGTGCCGACGCCTATGCCACCGCATTCATGGTGATGGGACTCGAGCGCGCCCAGGAGGTGCTTGCCCGACATAAGGACATGATGGCCTACTTCATCTATACCGACCGCGAGGGCCGCCATGCCGTGTGGTGCTCTCCGGCACTGCGCGACAAGATGGCCGACCCCGCCCGCTGATAGCGCCACCCCCTCTGACACCGTTACCCCTATGGACACGCTGCATATATACAACAAGCTGCTCCAGTTTGCCCTCTTCCAGGGACTGAGCAAGGCCGACCTCGGTGCGCTGGTGACCCATACCCGTCTGGGTTTCCACAAGTATGCCGAGGGCGACACCATAGCGCGTGCCCAGACCACTTGCGACCGCCTCTTCTTTCTCATCGACGGCAGGGTAGAGGTCGTCACCTCTGCCGACAACGGGTCCTATGCGCTGGCAGAGACCGCTGCGGCTCCACTCTTGTTCGAGCCCGAAGCGCTGTTTGGCGTGAGCCCCCATTATGCCAGCCTCTACCGCGCCCTGACGCCCTGCAGCGTCATCGGCATCGGCAAAGACGAAATCTATAAGTTGATAGACCGTTTTCCTATCTTCCGTATCAACTACTTCAATCTTCTCTCTGCGCTTATCCAGAAGCGACACGCCCGCTGTTGGCGCAGCCACGGCGAAAGCATCGACAGCCGCGTCGTCGACTTTGTCCATAGCCACAGCCGCTACCCCGTAGGCGCCAAGCGTGTGGTCGTCAAGATGGTACGCCTGGCCCAAGAGCTGGGTTGCAGCCGTCTCGAGGTGTCGCGCGCATTGCATCGGCTGCAGAACCAGGGGCGTCTGCAGCTCTTCCGGGGAGGATTTGTGGCCGACCTGGCAGCCCCAGCCCATCAGCAATCCACTCCTGACACTTTCCGACAATGAACAGAAACAATATATTATATAAGGTGTACCGGCTCTATGCCGACGGTTTCCGCACCATGACCCTCGGCCGGGTGCTGTGGGCAGTCATCCTCATCAAGCTATTTGTCATCTTCTTTGTGCTGAAACTCTTCTTCTTCCCCGATGTGCTGGAGCAGAAGGCGCACGACGGCGACAAGGCGGCCTATGTGGCTGGCCAGTTGGTGGGGCGCTGACCCGATGGCGGCGACGCCCCTTAGAAATCTTACGACAATCATCAATCATCTTAAAATTATAAACAATGACACACCTGTTGACAATCGACCCAACCCTCATCGACTGGTCGCGTGCGCAGTTTGCACTTACAGCCATCTACCATTGGCTCTTTGTGCCGCTCACGCTGGGTCTGGCCCTCATCATGGGCATTATGGAAACGTGCTATTATCGCACAGGTAAACCATTCTGGAAAGAAACTGCCGTGTTCTGGCAGCGCCTGTTTGGCGTCAACTTCGCCATGGGCGTGGCTACGGGCATCATCCTCGAGTTTGAGTTCGGCACCAACTGGAGCAACTACTCCTGGTTTGTGGGCGACATCTTCGGCGCCCCGCTTGCTGTCGAGGGTATCGTGGCGTTCTTCATGGAGAGCACCTTCGTCGCCGTCATGTATTTCGGCTGGGAGAAGGTGTCGCGTGGCTTCCACCTCGCCTCTACATGGCTCACCGGACTCGGCGCCACCATCTCGGCATGGTGGATACTTGTGGCCAATGCGTGGATGCAGTACCCCGTGGGCTGCGAGTTCAATCCCGACACCGTGCGCAACGAGATGACGAGCTTCATTGATGTAGCCCTGTCGCCCTTTGCCGTCGACAAGTTCTTCCACACCGTCACCTCTACCTGGGTGGTGGGCGCCGTATTCGTGTGCGCCGTAAGCTGCTGGTATCTCTTGCGCCGCCGTGAGCAGGAGATGGCACGCCAGAGCATCCGCATCGCCAGCATCGTGGGCATCGTGGCCGCTGTGCTCACCATGACCACAGGCGACTTCTCGGCAGTGAAGGTGGCTGAGACCCAGCCCATGAAGCTGGCCGCCATGGAGGCACTCTACGACGGAGGCGAGGGCGTGTCGCTCACCGCCATTGCCGCTGTCAATCCCTTGGAGCAGCCCGACTATGCCCAGGGTGGCGAGGCTCCGCTGCGCATAGCCATCCCCAACGGACTCTCCCTGCTTGCCACCCACTCGATAGACGGCTACGTGCCCGGCGTCAACGACATCCTCAACGGATATACTCGCGACGGCAAGCGCGAACTCTCTGCCGAAGAGAAGATGGAGCGTGGCCGTAGAGCCATCACCACCCTTGCCACCTACCGCAAGCTGAAGGCTTTCGACGCCACCGACGCCCGACTGGACAGTCTGGCTGCCCAGCTGAAGCAGGACATGCCATATTTCGGTTATGGATATATCAAGGACCGAGCCGAACTGGTGCCCTATATCCCCGTCAACTTCTACGCCTTCCGCATCATGGTGGGCGTGGGGTCGCTCCTCATGCTCTTCTTCCTCGTCATCGGCCATATCGCCTGGCGCAAGGACATCACCGCCACCCATCGCTGGCTGTATCTGGCTGCCCTGGCGATGCTGCCCCTTACCTATATCGCCAGCGAGGCAGGATGGATAGTCGCCGAGTTGGGCCGACAGCCTTGGGCCATCCAGGACATGATGCCCACGGTGGCAGCCGTCTCCGACCTGCAGTCGGGCAGCGTGGCCCTGACCTTCTTCCTCTTCCTGATACTCTTCACTGTGCTGCTCATAGCCGAGGTCAGCATCATGTGCCGTGTCATCAGAAACTATAATGCCAACAAATAACAACTTGTGAAACCCTATACATCATAATATGATTATGACTTACGAATTCCTACAACAATACTGGTGGTTTATCGTCTCGCTGCTTGGGGCGCTGCTTGTGTTCCTGCTCTTTGTGCAGGGCGCCAACTCAATGGTTTATAGCCTTGGCCGTACCGAAGAAGGACAGCGCAAGGTGCTCGACTCTACCGGACGCAAATGGGAAATCACCTTTACCACGCTCGTCACCTTTGGCGGAGCCTTCTTTGCCTCGTTCCCCCTCTTCTACAGCACCAGCTTTGGCGGAGCCTACTGGCTATGGATGATTATCCTCTTCTCGTTTGTGCTGCAGGCAGTGAGCTATGAGTTCCAGCTCAAGAAGGGCAATCTGCTTGGCACCCGCACCTACCGATGGTTCCTCATACTCAACGGCATCGTGGGCCCGCTGCTGCTCGGTGGCGCTGTGGCTACATTCTTCGACGGCTCAAACTTCCTGGTAGAGAAGGCGTCGCTGACCGATGTCGGCTCGCCCGTCATCAGCCGCTGGGCCAACGCCTCTGCCGGACTCGACGCGCTGCTCGACGTGTGGAACCTCGTGTTTGGTCTCGCCGTGATGTTCCTGGCGCGCATGCTGGGCACGCTCTATATTATAAATAATGTGGACGACGAGGACATCCGCTCACGTGGCAGCGTGCGCCTCATCGGATGCACGTTGCCCTTCCTTGTGCTGTTCTTGGCGTTCTTTGTGAGACTGCTGCTCAAGGACGGATATGCCGTCGACGCCGCCACGGGCGTGGTGTCGCTGGAGCCGATGAAGTATCTGCACAACTACCTTGCCATGCCGCTGCTCGTCGTGCTCACCCTCGCGGGCGTGGCGCTGTTGCTCTACGGCGTGGTGCGCACCATCGTCAGCAAGACCTATATCCGTGGCATCTGGCCCGCCGGTGTGGGCGTGGTGCTGGTCGTGCTCTCTCTGCTGTTGGTGGCAGGCTATGCTGATACCGCCTACTATCCCTCCAATGCCGACCTGCAGTGCTCGCTCACCATTGCCAACAGTTGCAGCAGTGAGTTCACGCTCCGCACGATGTTCTACGTGTCGCTCCTTGTGCCGTTTGTCTTCGCCTACATCGCCTACGTATGGCGCGTGATGGACAGGAAGTAAAGCGATAGCCCCAATATTCCCGAAGGGGATGACTCCGTAAGGTTCTGCGGTTTGCCCGCGCCCCAAGGTGTCATCCCCTTCTGTCGTTTCTATCGCCGAGGGGCGCTTCGCCCGCAGCCCCGTCATGACCGAGGATGGCGACAAACCGCCCGTGACCGCAAATAACTTTACGGCGAAGTGGGAAACACTGAAATCATGGTTTGCCACACATAAATCGCAGTTCGAAATACAGAATTCAAATCCTGAAATCATCGTCAATGCCATCTCTGTGGGAAATGGCTTGGTGGGCAGCGGTCTGGAGCGGGTCAGGGTGGCGCCGTAGGCAAGTTCCTGGGTCGCGAAATGGGCGAGGGGAGTGGCGGCTCAAAGCCCGCTCAAGGCATGAATGACAGCGGCCGTCGCCAATGGAAGTAAAACATTAGTTAAAAAAATGGATATAATGGCTTGAATATGTTAGTTTTTTACTATTTTTGCATAAAATAGGCTGCGCCTCGGCCATTTGAGCAAGCTCATGGCGCTCGGTTTGCACTATTTTTGCATAAAATAGGCGGCACCTCAGCCATTAAGCGTGCTTGTGGTGAACAAGAGCGCCGTCACTGCATCGAAATCAACTACGAATAGTATGGACATTACAGCAAATATAGACAAAACTCAGGAAAATCCCTTTTTCCTGCCTTATAACACCCCTCACGACACTGTTCCTTTTGATAGAATAAAGACCGAACACTATGAAGAGGCGTTCATGGAGGGTATACGCCGTGACGATGAGGCTATCGACAAGCTCATCAACGACCCCGAAGAACCCACCTTTGAGAATACTCTCACCCGAGTGGACCTGAGCAAGGGCGAGCACTATTATGATTTGCTCGACCGCGTGTCGAGCGTGTTCTCGTGCATGCTCAGTGCCGAGACCAGTGATGAGATGGACGCCCTGGCCCAGAAACTCAACCCTATACTGACCAAGCACGCCAACGACGTGTCGCTCAACCGTCGTCTCTTTGAGCGCATCAAGTATGTCTATGAGCACCATCGTGAGCTCACGCCCGAGGAGAGTATGCTGCTGCAAACCTCTTACGACGGATTTGTGCGCAGCGGTGCCCTGCTCAGTGACGAGGACAAGGAGAAGCTGCGCCGGCTGACCGAAGAAGCCAGCATGCTCTCGCTGCAGTTCTCTCAGAACCTGCTGAAGGAGAACAAGGCATATCAGTTGCACATCACCGACGAAGCAGAGTTGAGCGGACTGCCCGACACACAGCGTGAGGCTGCCGCCCAGGCTGCTGCCGAGAAGGACAAGGAGGGTTGGGTGTTCACGCTCGACTTCCCCAGCTATTCGCCCTTCATGACCTATGCCGACAGGCGCGACCTGCGTCGTGAGATGTATATGGCCCACATGACCGTATGTACCCACGACAACGAGCAGAACAATCTGGAGATATGCAAACGGCTGGTCAATCTGCGCCGCGAGGTGGCACAGCTGCTGGGATATGACACCTATGCCGACTATGTGCTGGTGCAGCGCATGGCGACCAATACCGCCAATGTCTATCGTCTGCTCGATGACCTCATCGAGGCTTACAAGCCCACCGCCGTCAACGAGATGGAAGAGATAGAGCAGATGGCGCGCCGCCACGAGGGCGACGACTTCAAGCTGGAGCCCTGGGACATCTCCTACTACGCCCACAAGCTCAAGATGGAGCGCTATAATCTCGATGCCGAAATGCTGCGCCCCTACTTCAAGCTGGAGAACGTCATCGGCGGCGTCTTCGGACTGGCTACCCGTCTCTACGGCATCACCTTCAAGGAAAACGCGGATATCCCCGTGTATCATCCCGATGTCAAAGCCTATGAGGTGTACGACAACGACGGAGAGTATCTCGCTGTGCTCTATGCCGACTTCCATCCGCGCAAAGGCAAGCAGAACGGAGCATGGATGACAGAGTTTCAGGGACAGTGGATAGACCGCAAGGGCAACAATGTGCGCCCGCATGTGTCACTGGTCATGAACTTTACCAAGCCCACGGCCGAGAAGCCGGCACTGCTCACGCTGAGCGAGGTGGAGACCTTCCTGCACGAATTTGGTCACTCGCTCCACGGCATGTTTGCCAACACCCGCTTCCAGAGTCTCTCGGGTACCAACGTGTGGTGGGACTTCGTCGAACTGCCTTCCCAGTTTATGGAAAACTATGCCGTAGAGAAGGAATTCCTCAGTACCTTTGCCTACCATTATCAGACCGGCGAGCCTCTGCCCGACGAGCTTATCCGCCGCATCGTGGACAGCCGCAACTTCATGGTGGGCTACAGCTGTCTGCGTCAGGTGAGTTTCGGTCTGCTGGATATGGCCTACTACACCCAGCGCGACGCCTTCGATGACGACATCATCGACTACGAACACAAGGCTTGGGCCAAGGCAATGGTCACTCCGCAGCTCAAGGACACATGCATGACGGTGCAGTTCTCCCACATTATGGCGGGCGGATATGCTGCCGGCTACTACAGCTACAAATGGGCTGAGGTGCTCGACGCCGACGCCTTCAGCGTCTTCAAGAAGCACGGCATCTTCGACCGTGCCACCGCCCAGAGCTTCAGAGACAATATCCTCTCGCGTGGCGGTACCGAGCATCCCATGACGCTCTACAAGCGCTTCCGCGGTCAGGAGCCCACCATCGACGCACTGCTCGAGCGCAACGGAATAAAAAGCGACACCCAATAACAACATACCGACATGACAGAAGAAGAGAAGCGATACCGCCTTGACCTGCGTTATCTGCGCATGGCACATATATGGGCCGAGAACTCCTACTGCCGCCGCAGGCAGGTAGGGGCGCTGGTGGTCAAGGACAAGATGATTATCAGCGACGGCTATAACGGCACACCGAGTGGGTTTGAAAATGTGTGTGAAGACGAGAACAATCTCACCAAGCCCTATGTGCTGCACGCCGAAGCCAACGCCATCACCAAGTTGGCACGTAGCAGCAACAACAGCGACGGCTCTACGCTCTATGTCACTGCCTCGCCCTGTATAGAGTGTGCCAAGCTCATCATCCAGGCAGGCATCAAGCGCGTGGTCTATGGTGAGAAGTATCGTCTTGAGGATGGTATCAACCTTCTGAAGCGTGCAAATATCGAAGTGGTTTATCTTAATGCAAACGACAATGAATCAGAAAAAGTCTAACAGATTCACTCCGCTGCTGATGGCCCTGTGCATCATCATCGGCATCATCATCGGAACATTCTATGCCAATCATTTCTCGGGCAACCGACTGAATATCATCAACAGCGGCAGCAACCGCCTGAGCAATCTGCTGCATATCATCAGCGACCAGTATGTAGACGAGGTCAACATCGACTCGCTGGTGGATGTGGCTATCCCTCAGATTCTCTCCGAGCTCGACCCTCACTCTGTGTATATCAATTCCAAGCAGGCACAGACTGCCACCGACGACCTGAAGGGTTCGTTCTCGGGTATCGGTGTCGAGTTTGTCATCCGACAGGACACTATTCACATCCAGGGCGTCATCAAGAACGGTCCCGCCGAAAAGGCCGGCGTTCTGGCAGGCGACAAGATTGTGAGCGTGGATGGCAAGCCGTTTGTGGGTAAGATAGTGACCCAGGAAGAGGCCATGCACAGGCTCAAGGGCCCCAAGGACACCAAGGTCAAGATAGGCGTGGTGCGCTATGGCTCCAAGATGGTCCATACCTTTACCATCACGCGTGGCGACATCCCCCAGAAGAGCATCGCCGCCACCTATATGCTCGACGACAAGACCGGCTACATCCGCGTGAAGAAATTCTCTGAGACCACCTATGCCGAGCTGCTCATCTCGCTGGCCAAGCTCTCGCAGAGCGGGTTCACCAATCTCGTGATAGACCTGCGCGACAACACCGGCGGCTATCTCGAGACGGCTGTGCAGATGGCCAACGAGTTCTTGCCCAAGAACCGTCTGATAGTATATACCCAGGGCCGCAAGCAGCCCAGGCAGGAGTTCCTCTCCGATGGTCGCGGCAGCTACAAGGATATACCGCTTGTGGTGCTTATCAATGAGGGCTCGGCCTCTTCGTCTGAAATCTTTGCCGGCGCCATCCAGGACAATGACCGCGGTACCATCATCGGCCGCCGCTCGTTTGGCAAGGGCCTTGTGCAGAAGCAGATGGAGTTCCCCGACGGCAGCATCATCCGTCTTACCACCGCCCGCTACTACACTCCTTCGGGCCGCTGCATCCAGAAGCCCTATACCATGGGCGACGAGTCGTTCTACGCCCAAGACCTGGTAGACCGCTATCAGCACGGCGAATACTTCTCGCAAGACTCCATCAAGCACACCGGTCCGGCTTATCACACCCATATCGGACGCGTGGTCTATGGCGGTGGCGGCATCACCCCCGACATCTTCATCCCCGAAGACACCCTGGGTATGACGTCATATTACAAGCGGGCTGCCATGAGCGGACTGATACTGCAGTTTGCCTACGACTATACGGATGATAACCGTGCCAAACTGAACGGGTATCGCAACATGCAGTCGCTTTATGACTATCTGAAGACGCAGAACCTCGTGGAGCGATTTGCCTCCTATGCCGACCGCAACGGTCTGCAGCGACGCAACCTGATGATACGCAAGTCGCACAAGCTGCTCGACCAGTATATCAACAGTCGCATCATCTATAATATGCTCGACGAGGAGGCTTGGAACGAATACCTCAACCAGGACGATGACAACATCAGGGCTGCTCTCAATGTCTTTGCCCAGGGCAAGGCGTTTCCCAAGAAGCCGGCAGTCAAGAAAAAGGCAGTGAGGAAGGTCGCCGTAAAGAAGGCGGTGGCCAAGCACAGAAAATAACATAATCACCCAGGCGATATGTCTAAGAAGGAACTAAGACAACTTATCCGCCAACGCAAGCGACAGTTCACCCAGCAGGAGTTGGGCGAACTGTCGCTTGCCGTTGTGGGGCGTCTGTCGGCCCATAAGCGGATGGCAGAGGCACAGACCGTGATGCTCTATTGCTCGTTGCCTGATGAGGTGGACACACATGGGCTCATAGACACGCTCTACGGCGAGGGAAAGACCGTGGTGCTGCCTGTGGTGACCGGCGAAGGCGAGATGGAGCTGCGCGTCTATCATGGCGCCGACAGTCTGCGTCGTGGCTCTTTCGACATACTCGAACCCGTGGGCGAGCGCTTTGCCGACTACGAAAGCATCGACCTGGCTGTCATTCCCGGCATGGCCTTCGACGACAGCGGCCATCGGCTTGGGCGCGGCAAGGGTTACTACGACCGCTTCCTGGTCAATCTCCCTCACTGTTATAAGATAGGTATGTGTTTCGACTTCCAACGCGTGGAGCATGTGCCGTGTGAGTCTACCGATATCGCCGTAGACGAAGTGATATAACCTACAGACAATAGATATGAAACGCATTATCCTCATGCTGATGATGGCGACGGGCGTCATGACCTCGCTTGCCATTACGCCCATCGACTCGCTCGAGCTGCGCCGTCTGCAGCAGATGGCAGACTCGGTGGTCGACGAAGCCCGCAGACTGTATCTCTATGAGTATCTGGCTTGGCACAGTGCCGACGAACTGACCAAGCACAAGGTGGATGTGAAGAAAATCGGCATGGGAGGCGTCACCGTCGACGACAACGGTATCATGCACTACATCTATGTGGACAAGAAAGGCGAGCTGCTGCTTGATTATGTGCTCGACCCGCAGTCGATGTTCTCGATAACCACGACCAAGAAGCGTGCCCTCGACAACAGTGAGATGCAGGCGATGGTCTTGCGGACACAGGCCATCAAGACGGTGGTGGAGACGTGTGGCGACAGCATCTTAAACTATAGCTCTGCCGATGGGACGCTCAACTTCGACGTGATACCCATGGACAACGGCCGGCTCAGGATGTACATCATCCAGGGTACGACCCATGCCGATGTGCAACCGTTTGGCAATGATTATGTCATCGACCTGGACGGCAGGCTCCAGGTGACCTCGTTCAGGCGGCTGCACAACTTCTATATAGAGATACCCATCGGCAATGACTCCAACTCTATCTCGCACAGGCATGCTCCCGACAGCGGGATGATTACGGCTACCGACATCGTCAGCTTCATGCTCTACGGCCACGACCTCTTCGGTCTGGAGTCGACCTACGTGACCTTCAAGCCCCACGCCGACAGCGAGGGCTACGTTGTGGTCTTCGACGCCAATCGCTTCAAGGCCGTGGTGATGACCCAGGGTATGGTCGAAAAGTTCGTGAATGAAAACAAGAAAGATAAATAAGGAATAAAAGCCTCAGTAGATGCGCACATCGGCGATGACCATGGCGCCTACTTCGGCATTGAGACGCTGTACCAATTTGGAACGCATCATAGACAAATCCTGCCTGAGGGCGGGATTTGTTATTTTTACAAACAGCGTCTGGTTCTTGATGAACTTCTCGCCGGTATATCTGCCCACGGTGGTGCCGGTCACCGTCTCCCAGGCGTCGATAAGCCTCCGCTGCAGCAAGGGCGTCTCCAGCCCCTGGTCGCGTAGCAGGTGATTGATAACATCACCGATTGATTTTACATTGCGCTTAAACATGATTGTCGTCCTCCTTGCGTTGGGTGATTTCTCCATCTTCCACCTCAAACAACTTATAGTCCATCGCGCTGTGCTGGAGTATACGGTCCAGGTGGTCACGGTTGGTATCGGTGATGAATATCTGCCCGAAGTTGTCGGCCGACACCAGCTTCACAATCTGCTCCACGCGGCGTGCGTCGAGCTTGTCGAATATGTCATCGAGCAAGAGCAGCGGCACCGTGGCCGTCACTGTGCGCTTGAGAAACTCAAACTGCGCCAGCTTCAGCGCCAGCACGAACGTCTTGTTCTGCCCCTGGCTTCCCTCGCGCTTCATCTGATAGTCGCCGAGCATCATCTCGATGTCGTCGCGGTGTACGCCATGGAGCGAGTAGCCCACGGCGCGGTCTTTGGCCCTGTCGCGGCGTATCACGTCGATGAGCCGTCCGCGCTGGCAATGAGAGATGTAGCGCAGGCTCACCTTCTCCTTGTTCTCGGATATGGTCTCGTAGATGTGCTGGAACACGGGAATGAGCTGGCTGATGAACTCGTCGCGCCGGCGATAGATAATCTCTCCCTGTGAAGCCATCTCCTCCTCCCAAATGTCGAGCAGGGCAGGGTCGGGCTCAGCCTCCATCTTGAGTAGGGCATTGCGCTGTTGCAGGGCCTTGTTGCAGCGCATCAGGGCATCGGCGTAAGCCACATCGTACTGGCATATCACCATATCCATCAGCCTCCGGCGCTCCTCGCTGCCCCCGGCAATGAGCACGCTGTCGGCGGGCGAGACAAAGACCAGCGGGATGAGCCCGATATGTTGGGCCAGACGCTTGTAGTCTTTCTTGTCGCGCTTGAAATGCTTCTTCACCCCACGCTTCATGCCGCAGTAGATGTTGAAATCCTCACCGCTGTCGCTCCTGTAGTCGCCATCGAGCACAAAGAAGTCCTGGTCGTGCATGATTACCTGCGAGTCGATGGGCGTGAAGGCGCTCCGACAGAACGACAGGTAATAGACAGCGTCGAGAAAGTTGGTCTTTCCCACGCCGTTCTGCCCTATAAGACAGTTGATTTTGGGCGACAACTCTATCGTTGCCTCCCTTATGTTCTTGTAGTTGAGTATGGACAGTCTTTTCAGAATCATAGCGGCTTTATCCTTGCTCTCTGGGAGTGTGTTATCCCCGTGAGTGATGCAAAGTTACGCCAATTATCACGCAAAAGCAAAAAAATAGAGAAATATATTTCAATATGTGAGATTATTTGATTAATTTTGCCTTGAATATGCACGCGGCTTTCGTGGCCGTCAGCATGATTGCAACATTGGGAATAAAAACAAAAATAATAAATAAAATGACAAACAAAAAAGAACAAGCACCCGCTAACGACGTGCTTACCGTTTCTGAGGCTTTTATCACCAAATACAAAAAGCCCATCGTTGTTGCTGCTGCTGCAGTAGTACTCCTCATCGTAGGTTTCTTCTGTTACAAGAATTATGTAAGCGCTCCCCGCGAGGACAAGGCTTCTACCGCTCTGGGCCTTTGTCAGCAGTATTTTGACCAGGGCATGTTTGACAAGGCTCTTAATGGCGACGGCGCCAACTGTGTAGGTTTCGTGAGGATTGCTTCTGACTACAGCGGCACCGATGCAGCCAATCTCGCCAACCTCTATGCCGGTCTGAGCTATGCTCACACCGAGAAGTGGGAGAAGGCAGCCGAGTATCTCGACAAGTACTCTACAGCTTCCGACGCACTGGTAAGCCCCGCAGCAGTAGCTGCCCGCGGCCAGGTATATGCCAACCTCAACAAGATAGACGAGGCCGTATCAGACCTGAAGAAGGCTGCCAAGATGGCCGACAGCAAGGGCCACAACGGCGTAAACAACAGTCTGTCGCCCCTGTTCCTGCTCTCAGCAGCGCAGTTGCTGGAGAGCCAGAACAAGAATGATGAGGCGCTCGAGATATACAAGGATATCAAGGCCAACTATGTCACCTCTGCTCTTGTTCAGAGCCAGGAGATAGACAAATACATCCAACGTCTGGAGGAGAAGTAATCATGGCTACAGCACTCCACCACCTCTCCGACGAGGATATAGCCAATGTGCCCGACGCCAGCAACATGTGCTTCGGCATAGTAGTGGCTGAATGGAACAAGGAGATAACCGACGCGCTGCTCAATGGCGCGGTGACCACCTTGGAGAAGTATGGCACTCTGCCCGAGAACATCCACGTCAAGACCGTGCCCGGCAGCTTTGAACTGATTTACGGAGCACAGCAGATGACCAAGAATGACGGATTTGATGCCGTCATCATCCTCGGAAGTGTCATCCGTGGCGAGACGCCCCATTTCGACTACATCTGCCAGGGCGTCACCTACGGCATAGCACGGCTCAACTCCAACCAGAACATCCCCGTCATCTACGGACTGCTTACCACCAACGACTTGCAGCAAGCCAAGGATAGATGTGGGGGCAAGTATGGCAACAAGGGAAGCGAGTGTGCCATCGACGCCATCAAAATGGCTAAGTTCTAAAACCCATTCCAAAGATATGAAGCCCATCGGGAGCTGATACGCAGGTATCGCCCGATGGGCTTTTTTTGATGGCTGTAGGCGGCGGGTGAATGGGTGGCTGCGGCGGGTGATATTGCTGTCGGCGGCGGAGAATTGGTTGTTATCGGCGGAGAAATGGCTGTCTGCGGTGGGGAAGTGACTTTCAGGACAGTGATGGCGCCCGCAGATGTGGAGTCGCTAAATATAAATAAGTTAAAAAACTATGCAGTGTTTACATTTTTTCGTAAATTTGCAGCAGGTAAACATAAAACTGAATAACATGTTGAACAAGAAAGTAGAAGAGGCTATCAACGCCCAAATCAATGCCGAACTCTGGTCGGCTTATCTCTATCTGTCTATGGCAGCTTATTGCCACGCCCAGGGCCAGCCCGGTATGGCCAAGTGGTTTGAGGTCCAGTTCCGTGAAGAGCAGGACCACGCCAAGATATTCTTCAATTATGTCGTTTCACGCGACGGAGTGGTAACCCTCAAGCCCATCGAGGCTGTGCCCACCACATGGGAGTCGATGCTCGACGTATTTGAGAGCACGCTGGCCCATGAGCAGAAGGTCACCTCGCTCATCAACAACCTCTACGCACTGGCCACCCAGGAGCTCGACTTCGCCACCCAGAGCATGCTCAAGTGGTTTATCGACGAGCAGGTGGAGGAAGAAGAGAACGCCAGCACCATCATCGACAATATCCGCATGATTAAGGACAACGGATATGGTCTCTACATGCTCGACAAGGAGCTTGGCGCACGTGTCTACACCCAGGCCGCTCCGCTCTTGGGCAAAGAGTAAGACCATCGCACCCCAGCCCCACAAGGCATCCCTCTCCGGGATGCCTTTTTTCGTTTTCGGAGGCGTCGCGACGAGCTCCGCCAAGCCCCTCGCAGCGCCTGTCGCAGCCGCGGCGATGGCCCTCGTTGCGGCGATGGCAAAAGTAAGAATTTACAACAATTTGGAAACGTAAAAGATTGTGATACAAAGGTTTCTTGATTACCTCGACTACCATATCCTTTACAATTATTCGCCGTTTTTCTTGCACGGTTCAGATTTTCTTCGTACCTTTGCACGCGATAATCGGAGTAACGCTTGTCGGTTTAAGGTTTTCAGACACGGTTACTCCCAGTATTCACTGGCATCCAGACACGGTGGTTTTTCTTCTTATCAATACCGTTGTCGCGAGCTTTTTTCAGGATGTGGCTCAGATGTCAAAAACAATAATTTATGAGTTTATTAACAAGAAGATTATTTGTATTATTGACTATTGGTGTGACATTTCCACTGCTGGCGATAGCAAGTGGGTCACTGGAAACTAAAAAGACCATGGATTGGAATCCCGTGATGGATGCGATAATCCAGGTAGAAAGCGAAGGAAACGCAAGGGCGGTGAAGGGCAACTCCTGTGGAGCTATGCAGATAACCCCCGTACTGGTAAAAGACTGCAACCGCATACTGCGCATGAGAGGCTCGAACAAGCGCTACACCCTGGCCGACAGATTCAGCATCAGCAAGTCGCGAGCTATGTTCCTGCTCATCCAGTCGTTTTACAACCCGCAGAACAATGTAGAACAGGCCATCCGAGCTTGGAACGGCGGTCAGAACTACACCGTGGCGAGTACACAGCGTTACCTTGAGAAAGTGAAACGTCATTTGTATTGATACAAACACAACATCAAGACTTTCATTCCTGCCTCTGTGCAGTGATGGAAGTCTTTTTTTTGTCCCCGAGCCTGTCTTGCCGGCGGCGCCGTAAACCGTCGCAAGCATGGAGTGGAGCAGGGGCGAGGGGCGGAGCCAGGTGCAGACCGTCGCCCATGAGGTCGCCTCGCCAGCCTCTCACTACAGCCTCCGCCTGGGCAGCCATGGAGGCGGCCGGAAGGGTTCTGTCTGGCTCGTAGTCGACGGAGATAGCAGAGAGGTACCCAATACGCTTGTTGTCAGCAGGTTTGGCGATGTCCTGATGATGGTTGTCGGCTCGTAACATAAGACACGAGCCCACGTGACATAAGTCACGAGCTCACGTATCTTGCGTCACGAGCTCACGTACCTTATGTTACGAGCCGCCCAAGAGGCTGGCTGCGGTGACCGATGAACTTGCAAAGATTATGTCGGGCAACCGTGGCGACGGGGAGCGGTGCGCGGTGACGGTGGCGATGCCCGAGGAGGTAGTCTCTCCAAGTTGCTGCCGGCCGTCGGTGCACGGGTAGATGGTGTCGCTTGTGAGTCAGGTTGTCACCAAAAATGCCACTTTGCTCGCGCCTGCGGGCGTGCGTATATATAAATAGGTGTTTTTTCAGTTAATAATGACTAATGTTACCAAAAAAAGTAGTAACTTTGCAACTTGAAGGTGACAAAACGCCTTCTGCGCATAAAATATTTATTAATAACGTTATAATTTTTATGAATTTCACTTTGTTGATTACCGTTATGCTAACGGCTGTAACCTTGGTGGTGGCTGCTTATGTCATTGCCAAGCTCATCGGTCCCCGTTCGTACAATCCGGTAAAAGGTGAGCCCTTTGAGTGTGGTATCCCCACGCGCGGCAGCTCATGGTTGCCCTCGCACATCGGTTACTACCTCTTCGCCATCCTTTTCCTGATGTTCGACATCGAGACTATGTTGCTCTATCCCTGGGCTGTAGTCGTTAAGCAGTATGGAAGTCTGGCCCTCGTGAGCATCAGTTTCTTCCTGTTGGTATTGGTATTTGGCCTGGCTTACGCCTGGCGGAAAGGAGCATTGGAATGGAAGTAAAGAACAGAGCCTCTATCAAGAGCATTCCTTACGACGAGTTTAAGGACAACGACACGCTGGAGAAGATTGCCGCCGAGCTCAATGAGGGCGGTGCCAATGTGGTGGTGAGCTCACTCGACGCCGCCATCAACTGGGGTCGCAGCAACTCGCTGTGGTCGCTTACCTTCGGAACATCGTGCTGTGGTATTGAGTTTATGGCCGTAGGCTGTGCCCGTTACGACTTCTCTCGCTTCGGCTTCGAGGTGACCCGTAACTCTCCACGCCAGGCCGACCTTATCATGTGTGCCGGTACAATCACCAACAAGATGGCACCAGTGTTCAAGCGTCTGTATGACGAGATGGCCGAGCCCAAGTATGTAGTGGCTGTAGGCGGATGCACCATTAGCGGCGGCCCCTTCAAGAAGAGCTACAACGTGGTGCGCGGTATCAGCGAGCTGGTGCCTGTGGATGTGTTCATCCCCGGCTGCCCTCCACGCCCCGAGGCTATCCTCTACGGCATGATGCAGCTGCAGCGCAAGGTGAAGGTCGAGAAATTCTTTGGCGGCGCCAACCACAAGATGACTGCTGATGAGAAGAATCTCTCCATGAGTCAGGGTGGTCTGCGCGGTCTGAGCAACGAGAACCTCTCTGATGCCAACAAGTTGGGCAACAAGAAGCCTATCATCGTGACCCAAGTGCCCGAAGGCTTCGACCCACAGAAGGGACTTGATGACTAATATATAATAAGGTATAAGAATATGAAGCTGAATAACATAGAACTGAGTTTTGACAATTTCGCCGAGGAGATGGCGAAATTGAAGAACGAGAAACACTTCGACTACCTTGTTACCATCATCGGTGAAGACTTCGGTGAGGAAGGACTCGGATGTATCTACATTCTCGAAAATACAGACACTGCCGAGCGTTGCTCGGTGAGAACCATCGCCAAGAAGGTGGATGGCAGCGACGTTATCCCCACGGTAATTAATCTGTGGAAGGTGGCCGACCTGCTCGAGCGTGAGGTCTACGACTTCGTGGGCATCAAGTTCCTCGGCCACCCCGACATGCGTCGCCTCTTCCTGCGCACCGACTTCAAGGGTCATCCCCTGCGCAAGGACTTCGACATGAGCCCCGAGGCCAACCAGTTCCCCTGTACCGACGAGCCCGAGAGCGACTACACCGTAGAATACTCGCTCGACAAGAACGGTCATCTGGTAGCCACCGAGAAGAGACTCTTCGACGAAGATGAATATGTAATCAATGTAGGCCCCAACCACCCATCCACCCACGGCGTGCTGCGCCTGCAGACCGTAGTGGACGGCGAAACCGTGAAGCGCATCTATCCCCACCTGGGATATATCCACCGCGGTATCGAGAAGATGTGGGAGAATATGACCTACCCACAGACCCTCGCCCTGACCGACCGTCTCAACTACCTCTCGGCCATGATGCACCGCCACGCTCTCGTGGGCGTCATCGAAGAGGCTATGGGCATAGAGCTCAGCGAGCGCATACAGTATATCCGTACCATCATGGACGAGCTGCAGCGTATCGACTCCCACTTGCTCTATCTGGGCTGTACCGCACAGGACCTCGGTGCCCTCACCGCTTTCCTCTACTGCATGCGCGACCGTGAGCACGTGCTCAACGTGATGGAGGAAACTACCGGCGGCCGACTCATACAGAACTATTATCGCATCGGCGGACTGCAGGCCGACATTGACCCCAACTTCGTGGACAATGTCAAGAAGCTCTGCGCCTATCTGCGCCCGATGATACAGGAATATCTCGACGTCTTCGGCGATAACGTGATTACCCACAACCGTCTCGAAGGTGTTGGCCCAATGGGCAAGGACGACTGTATCAACTATGCCGTGACCGGTCCTGCCGGACGTGCCGCAGGCTGGGCCAACGATACCCGCAAACGTCATCCCTATGCCCTCTACGACAAGGTGGAGTGGAAGGAGATAACCATGACCGGCGGCGACTCTATGGACCGCTACTACTGTCACATCAAGGAGCTCTATCAGAGCCTCGACATCATCGAGCAGCTCATAGACCATATCCCTGAGGGCGAATACTACATCAAGCAGAAGCCCATCATCAAGGTGCCCGAGGGACAGTGGTATTTCTCTGTAGAAGGAGCCAGCGGCGAGTTTGGCGTCTATCTCGACTCACGTGGCGACAAGATGCCTTACCGTATGAAGATGCGCCCGATGGGTCTGTCGCTTACCGGCGCCCTCGACCCTATGCTCCGTGGTCAGAAGATAGCCGACCTCATCACCACCGGTGCTGCCATCGACTTCGTAATCCCCGACCTCGACAGATAATAATATAATAATGTATAAGTAAAAAGAGAACATAATGATGTTTGATTTTAGTATAGTAACAACCGCCATCGACAGTCTTCTGCGCCAGACCCTCGGTCTGGGCGACTTCTGGTCGATACTGATAGAGTGCGTGCTCGTGGGTGTAGGCATCCTTACCGCCTATGCGCTGATAGCCATCGCCCTCATCTTCATGGAGCGCAAGGTGTGTGCCTACTTCCAGTGCCGTCTGGGCCCGATGCGAGTAGGTCCTTGGGGTATCTTCCAGGTCTTCGCCGACGTGCTCAAGATGCTTATCAAGGAAATCTTCGTTGTCGACAGAGCCGACAAGATGCTCTACTACATCGCCCCTTTCCTTGTGATTATCGCCTCGGTGGGCACCTTCTCATTCCTGCCATGGAACATGGGTGCGCATATCCTCGACTTCAACGTGGGCCTGTTCCTCATCACCGCCATCAGCTCGATAGGCGTACTCGGCGTGTTCCTCGCCGGATGGGGTTCCAACAACAAGTATTCGGTAGTGTCGGCCATGCGTGGCGCCGTGCAGATGATTTCCTATGAGATGTCGCTCGGCCTCTGCCTTATCTCTGCCGTAGTCCTCACAGGCACCATGCAGGTGAGCGGTATCGTTGAGGCTCAGGTTGGTCCTTGGAGCTGGCTCATCATCAAGGGCCACGTGCCTGCCATCCTGGCTTTCCTCGTATTCCTCGTAGCCGGTAACGCCGAGGCCAACCGTGGCCCGTTCGACCTGGCTGAGGCTGAGAGCGAGCTGACAGCCGGTTACCACACCGAGTATTCGGGTATGGGCTTCGGCTTCTACTATCTGGCAGAGTACCTCAACCTCTTCGTTATCTCGGGCATCGCCTCTACCGTATTCCTCGGTGGCTGGGCGCCTCTCAATATCGGTATCGAGGGCTTCGACAATCTGATGAACCTCATTCCCGGATTTATCTGGTTCTTCGGCAAGACCTTCGCCGTGGTATGGATTCTGATGTGGGTACGCTGGACTTTCCCCCGTCTGCGTATCGACCAGATACTTACCCTCGAGTGGAAGTATCTCATGCCTTTGTCTCTGATTATCCTTGTGCTGATGACCGTATGCGTAGCGCTGGGCTTCCACGGATAATCTGCGAAATATCAAACCGTAATTCAACAATAGATTAATAACAAAGTATGTCTAACAATTCATATTTCAAAGGTATTGCCGATGGCGTGAAGACGCTTGCCACAGGTATGAAGACTACCATGAAGGAGTACTTCACACCCAAGAGCACCGAGCAGTATCCCGAGAACCGCAAGACTACACTCCACATTTCGCCCCGATTCCGCGGACGCCTGGTTTTCGAGCGCAACGAGGACGAGAGCTACAAGTGTGTGGGATGTACACTCTGTGAGAAGTCATGCCCCAATGACACCATCAAGATTGTTACCGAGATGGTGGAGGACCCCGAGACAGGCAAGAAGAAGCGCCAGCTGGTAGATTACCAGTACGATCTGGGCGACTGCATGTTCTGCGAGCTCTGCGTCAATGCATGTAACTTCGGAGCCATCAAGTTTGTCAACGATTTCGAGAACGCTGTCTTCGACCGTGACAAGCTCGTCTATCATCTGGACAAGGAAGTATACAAAGGCGGTTCGCTGCCCAACCTCATTGATGGCGGCGCTCCCCTGGAAATAGGTAAGTTTAACACCAAAACCAAGTAAACCGATTATGGCAAATATTGTAATGTTTTGTATTCTGGCCGTAGTCATTCTTGGCTCAGCCTTAATGTGTGTGCTGACCCGCAGCATCATGCGTGCAGCCACCTTCCTGCTGTTTGTGCTCTTCGGCATCGCCGGTCTTTACTTCCTGCTCGACTATACCTACCTGGGTGCTGCCCAGATAGCTGTCTACGCCGGAGGTATCACCGTGATGTATGTCTTTGCCATCCAGCTGGTCAACAAGCGCGCCCTCCAGGGCAAGACCGAACACTTCAAGGGCTCACGCCTGATGGGCGGACTGCTCATCTCACTGCTGGGCCTCGCCACAGTAGTGGGCGTAATCCTCAAGCATAAGTTTATCGACATGGCAGCCAGCTTGGCCGACAAGGAGGTAACCATGCAGGAGATAGGTACAGCCCTTGTGGGTTCAGAGAAATATCAGTATGTATTACCCTTCGAGTTGATATCAGTATTCTTGCTGGCTTGTATCATCGGAGGCATCATGATTGCAAGAAAGGAGGACCAGAAATGAATATTCCCGTAGAGTTTTTCCTTACACTTAGTGCATTGCTGTTCTTTATAGGTGTATTCGGATTTGTCACACGCCGCAACCTCGTGGCCATGCTCATCTCGGTCGAGCTGATACTCAACTCTGTCGACTTGAACTTTGCCGTGATGAACCGCATCCTTTTCCCCGGTGAGATGGAAGGCTTCTTCTTCACACTCTTCTCTATCGGTGTGAGTGCTGCCGAGACTGCTGTTGCGCTGGCTATTATTATTAATGTTTACCGTAACTATCACAGTGACCAGGTGAACAGTATTGAAAACATGAAATTCTAAGACACTATGTACAGTTATGCATTTTTGATACTTCTTCTGCCGTTGCTGAGTTTCCTCGTGTTAGGACTTGCGGGCATGAAGATGAAGAAGCAGGTAGCGGGTGTCATCGGCACCATCGTGCTGGGCTGCGTATTCGCCATGTCGGTATATACCGCCTACAAGTATTTCTTCGTTGACGGAAGAAATGCCCTCACTGGCGCCTACGACACCGTTACCGTGTTCAATTATAGCTGGTTGAAGTTTAGCGAGCTGCTTACCTTCAACATCGGTTTCCGCCTTACGCCTATCAGCGTGATGATGCTCATCGTCATCACTACTGTCAGCTTTATGGTTCATATCTATTCGTTTGGTTATATGGCCGAGCGCGACGAGAACTATGAGGTTGAAGGCTATGAGAAGGGCTTCCAGCGTTTCTACGCTTACCTGAGCCTGTTTACGATGTCCATGCTGGGTCTGGTGGTTGCCACCAACCTCTTCCAGATGTATCTCTTCTGGGAGCTGGTGGGCGTGTGCTCTTATCTGCTTATCGGTTTCTATTACCCCAAGCATGCCGCTGTCCACGCCAGCAAGAAGGCGTTTATCGTAACTCGCTTCGCCGACCTCTTCTTCCTCATCGGTATTCTCTTCTACAGCTTCTATGTAGGCACGTTCAACTACGACCTGGCTGCCGACCACGACCTGGTGCTGAAGTTGCATGGTGCAGCATTTGTCCTGCCTACCGCCCTGTTCTTGATGTTTATCGGTGGTGCCGGTAAGAGTGCCATGTTCCCGCTGCACATCTGGTTGCCCGACGCTATGGAAGGCCCCACACCCGTGTCAGCGCTCATCCACGCCGCCACCATGGTTGTGGCTGGTGTATACCAGGTGGCCAGCCTGTTCCCCATCTGGGTGACCTACGCGCCTGAAGCCCTGCACTATGTAGCCTACATTGCTGCCTTCACCGCATTCTATGCCGCAGCCGTAGCCTGCTGTCAGCGCGACATCAAGCGTGGTCTGGCCTTCTCGACCATCTCTCAGATAGCCTATATGCTGGTAGCCCTTGGCGTATGTACCGCCATCGACAACCACGAGGGTGGTCTGGGTTATATGGCCGGTATGTTCCACCTCTTTACCCACGCCATGTTCAAGGCCCTGCTCTTCCTCTGCTCCGGTGCCATCATCGTGATTATCGGCAGCAACTTCAAGGAGTATATGGGAGGTCTGCACAAGTATATGCCCATTACCAATGTCTGCTTCCTCATCGGATGTCTCGCCATCGCCGGTATCCCTCCCTTTGCAGGTTTCTTCTCTAAAGACGAAATCATCACCGCCTGCTTCCAGTTCTCTCCCTTCATGGGCTACTTCATGACACTGGTTGCCGGTATGACCGCTTTCTACATGTTCCGTCTCTACTACGTGATATTCTGGGGCCAGAGCTACTACGAACTTGACCCCGAACACCGTCGCAAGCCACAAGAGGTGCCCTTCGTAATGTGGGGTCCGCTGGTGTTCCTTGCCATCATCTCGTGTGTAGCCGGTCTCATTCCTTTCGGCCACTTTGTTTCGGCTACCGGCCAGAGCTACGATATCCACATCAACGCTCAGGTGGCTACTACCAGCATTGTGGTGGCTGTCATCGGCATTGCCCTTGCCACCTATATGTACGCTCCCAAGAAGACTCCGTTGGCCGACACTCTGGCCAAGCGTATGCCTGTGCTGCACAAGGCTGCCCTCAACCGTTTCTACATCGACGATGCATGGCAGTTCTTCACCCACAAGATAGTCTTCGGACTCTTCTCCAAGCCCATCGCATGGTTTGACCGCCGCGTCATCGACGGCACCATGAACTTCATGGCATGGGGTACACAGGAAGCCGGTGAGTCTATCCGTCCATGGCAGAGTGGCGACGTGCGCCAGTATGCCGTATGGTTTATCACGGGAAGTGTAGCTATATCATTAATCCTTCTTTGTCTTTAGAGCATTATCATTATGAGTATATTAACATTATTCGTAGTTATCCCCGTCCTGATGCTCCTCGGGCTCTGGTTTTCCAAGAACCTGGCTCAGGTACGTGGCGTAATGGTAGCAGGCGCCAGCGCCCTGTTGGTCCTTGCCATCTGGCTTACCGTTACTTTTATACAGATGCGCCATGCCGGTAATACCGACCCCATGCTGTTCACCTACAGCGTGGCATGGTTCCCCTCGCTCCATATCGCCTACAGCGTAGGCGTCGATGGCATCTCGGTCGTGATGCTCCTGCTGTCGGCCATCATTGTTTTCACCGGAACCTTCGCCTCTTGGCAGGCCATGTCCAACCACAAGGAATACTTCCTCTGGTTCACCCTGCTCAGCACCGGTGTGTTCGGCTTCTTCATCTCGGTAGATATGTTCACCATGTTCATGTTCTACGAGGTAGCCCTTATCCCTATGTATCTGCTTATCGGAGTATGGGGTACAGGCGCCAAGGAGTATGCCGCCATGAAACTCACCCTGATGCTTATGGGTGGTTCGGCGCTGCTCATCATCGGCATCCTGGCCATCTACTTCTTCAGTGGAGCCACCACGATGAACATCAATGAGATTGCGGCTATGGCCAATATCCCCGAGAATGTGCAGAACATCTTCTTCCCCTTGCTCTTCATCGGTTTCGGCGTGCTGGGAGCCCTCTTCCCATTCCACACATGGTCGCCCGACGGTCATGCCAGCGCCCCTACCGCCGTGTCTATGCTCCATGCCGGTGTGCTGATGAAGCTCGGTGGCTACGGCTGCTTCCGCATTGCGATGTATCTCATGCCTTCCGCTCTTGACACCTGGGCCCCTGTGTTCCTCATCCTCACCACCATCTCTGTGGTATATGGAGCACTCTCAGCCTGTGTGCAGACCGACCTCAAGTACATCAATGCCTATAGCTCGGTATCCCACTGCGGTATGGTGCTCTTCGCCCTCTGCATGGTTACCCAGACCGCCATCACCGGTGCCGTTATCCAGATGTTGTCCCACGGTCTGATGACAGCCCTCTTCTTTGCTGTCATCGGTATGATTTACCACCGTGCCGGCACTCGCGACGTGCGCTATCTCGGCGGACTGATGAAGGTAGTGCCTTTCCTCGCCGTTTCCTATGTAGTGGCAGGTTTGGCCAACCTGGGTCTCCCTGGTTTCTCTGGCTTCGTGGCCGAGATGACCATCTTCGTAGGTTCGTTCCAGAACGCCGATACCTTCCACCGTGTATGTACCATCGTGGCTTGTACCTCTATCGTAGTGACAGCCGTGTACATCTTGCGCGTAGTGGGCAAGATTCTGTTCCAGAAGATACCCAACCCCGAGTTCCTCAAGCTCACCGATGCTACTTGGGACGAGCGCTTGGCCGTGGGTGGACTTATCTTCTGCGTAGCCGGTCTCGGTACTGCGCCTTTCTGGGCACAGGAGGTTATCTACGATGCAGTAGGCCCTATCATCCAGCATATCGGCAACTTTGTTGCGATAGCCCAGTAAACTGTAATGTCTAACGATTAAGTATCTAAAAGAAATGAATATTGATTATAGTCAGTTTTTACATATGATGCCCGAAGTAAGCCTTATGGCTGTTCTGGTAATCGTCTTCATTGCAGACTTCTTTACTGCCCCCCGTGTAGCCGATGTACAGGCTGGCGCCGACTTCAAGGCTCCCCGTGCATGGTTCGGTCCGCTGGTGTGTGTGCTCATGCTTGCCCACACCCTGCTCAATCTCGCTCCCGTAGAGTCTGCCGTTACCTTTGGCGGCATGTACTATACCACACCCTCTATCGGTATCATCAAGAGCATCCTCGCCTTCGGCACACTCATCGTGCTCATCCAGAGCCGCGAGTGGATGCGCCGCCCCGATACCTTCTTCAAGGAGGGCGAGTTCTACATGCTCACCCTCGCCACCCTCTTGGGTATGAACATGATGGTAAGTGCCAACCACTTCCTGCTGTTCTTCCTGGGTCTTGAGCTGGCTTCGGTGCCCATGGCCTGCTTGGTGGCGTTCGACAAGTACCGCCACAACTCAGCCGAGGCAGGTGCCAAGTTCATCCTCACCGCCACCTTCTCGAGCGGCGTGATGCTCTATGGTATCAGCCTGCTCTATGGCGCAGTAGGCACACTCTACTTCGACGATGTAGTGATGCGACTCTCTGCCACTCCTATGGTCATCGTGGGTCTGGTGTTCTTCGTCAGCGGTCTGGGCTTCAAGATTTCTCTCGTGCCCTTCCACTTCTGGACAGCCGACTCTTACCAGGGCGCTCCCACCACCGTTACCGGCTATCTGTCGGTTATCTCTAAGGGAGCCGCAGCCTTCACGCTCTGCACCGTGCTGATGAAGGTCTTTGGTCCCATGGTCGAGTACTGGCAGTACATGCTCTTCATCGTCATCGTGCTGTCTATCACCGTGGCCAACCTTTTCGCCATCCATCAGAGCGACCTGAAGCGCTTCATGGCGTTCAGCTCTATCTCTCAGGCAGGTTACATCGTGCTCGCCATCGTGGGCAACCAGGCCACATCGGTCTACGCCCTCAGCTTCTACGTGCTCATCTACGTGGTAGCCAATATGGCTGTGTTCACCATCATCTCGTCTATCGAGGAGCACAACAACGGCGTGGTAGATATGGAAAGCTACAACGGGCTGTATCAGACCAATCCGCGTCTGGCCTTCCTCATGACCCTCGCCCTGTTCTCCCTGGGTGGTATTCCTCCCTTCGCTGGAATGTTCTCCAAGTTCTTCGTCTTCATGGCAGCTGTCAAGGGCGCCGACTTGGCCACCACCACCGGAGCGCTGGCCTACATCGTGGTATTCATCGCGCTGGTCAACACCGTGATATCTCTCTACTACTATCTGCTCATCGTCAAGGCTATGTACATCAAGCCCAACGAGCATCCTCTGCCTACATTCCAGAGCGCCACGAGCACCAAGCTCGCCCTCGCCGTTTGTACCACAGGTGTGCTGCTCTTCGGTGTATGCTCATTCATCTACGAATGGATAGCTCTGGCATAACGCAGCAAGAGAGCAAGATATACTAAATCTAACTTAATAATATCTACAGGGGATAAGTCGGTATCTTACCGCTTATTCCCTGTTCTTTTTTCTGCTTCTCCGCCTGCGCCGTCAGTTTCTCCGCCCACGCCGTCAGTTTCTCCACGAAGCCCATCCACCCGCTCGCCGTCTGCAACCCCGCTGCGAGCCACTTTGAGTCAGGTCCGCGACTTGAAATGCAGAAATCATGGTTTGCCATATTCATTTCCGAGTTTGCATTCCTCGTTTCAAACCTTGAAATCACCGCAGATGTCATCTCCTCCAGGTTTGTCTCCGTGAGCGGGAGAGTGGCAATGGTTGTACTGATGTCCCCATCAGCCTCGTCTACCGCCGCGACAGAGGCTATGGGCGCAAAAGTGATGTGCTTTCCCATATCCATTGGCTTGTTTTGTCCTTCCGCCGATACCGTTGTGCTGAACTTAACCATGCAAAACGAAAAAAACTTCGTGTTTTTCTTTGCATTGTCTTCGACTTGCACTATCTTTGTAAGAAAAATGGAGAGGTATGAATACCAGCGATAGTATTGTAATTATTCCTACATACAACGAGAAGGAAAATATGGAGAAAATCGTTCGTGCGGTTTTCTCCTTGGACAATTGTTTTCACATCTTGGTCATCGACGACGGCAGCCCCGATGGTACTGCCCAGATCGTCAAGCGCCTTATGGCCGACGAGTTTGGCGACCGCCTGTTCCTCATCGAGCGCAGCGGCAAACTCGGACTCGGCACCGCCTATATCACTGGCTTCAAGTGGGCGCTTGAGCACAATTACGACTACATCTTCGAGATGGATGCCGATTTCAGTCACGACCCTGCCGACCTGCCACGCCTCTACTCTGCCTGTCATGACGAGGGCTACGATGTAGCTATCGGTTCGCGCTATGTGAGCGGTGTCAATGTCGTCAACTGGCCCATCGGGCGCGTGCTGATGAGCTATTTCGCGTCCAAGTACGTGCGCATGGTCACCGGCTTCAAGGTCCACGACACCACCGCCGGCTTCAAGTGCTACCGCCGCCGTGTGCTTGCCACCATCCCCCTCGACGAGATACGCTTCAAGGGCTACGGCTTCCAGATTGAGATGAAGTTTACCGCTTACAAGATAGGGTTCAAAATCAAAGAGGTGCCCGTCATCTTTGTCAACCGTCGCGAGGGTGTCAGCAAGATGAGCGGTGGCATCTTCGGTGAGGCTTTCTTTGGTGTGATGCGTCTCCGTTGGGACGGCTGGTTCCGCCATTATCCTGCCTTGCCCAAAGCCTGAGCCATCCCTCTCTTTGAGTGAAGCGATTTCACGCCTATGACGATAGAAGATTTAAGCAGACTCTACGGAGCGTGCCCGCAAGCGGGTACGCTCGTTAAGGTTTTGGCCGAACCTGCCACCCGCCATATCTATATACAAGGTGCACAGGCGTCGGCCACGCCTTTGCTCTTTGCCTCGGTGGCCGACAGAGTGGCCGTCCCCGTGGTCTTTATCCTCCCCGATGCCGACGAGGCGGGCTATTTCTACCACGACCTTACTCAGATTATGGGCCAGGAGCGCGTGCTCTTTTTCCCCTCGAGCTACCGGCGCTCCGTGCGCCACGGCCAGCGCGATGCCGCCAACGAGATACTGCGCACCGAGGTGCTCGGCCGTCTCAGCTCGCGCAGCAGTGGCGACGTGCTCTATGTGGTCACCCACCCCGAGGCTCTGGCCGAGATGGTGGCGTCGCAGCAGAACATCGACGACCACCGCATCCATCTCACCACGGGTCAGACCATCGACATCACCGATGTCGCCCATCGCCTGCGCGACCTGGGGTTCGAGATGGTCGACTATGTCTATGAGCCAGGTCAGTACGCCCAGCGCGGCAGCATCATCGACATCTATTCCTACTCGAGCGAGTATCCCTACCGCGTCGACTTCTTCGGCGACGAGATTGATACCATCCGTACCTTTGAGGTCGAGGACCAGTTGTCCAAGGACCGCAAGTCCGAGATAGACATCCTGCCCGAACTTGCCCAGACTGCCACCGAGCGCGTGTCCTTCCTGCAGTTCGTTCCCGACGATACGCTGCTCGTTGCCCCCGACTTCGACTACGTGGGCAGCGTGGTGGCGCGCGTTTATAGCGAGGGTTTCTCCTCCCAGGCTCTCACCGAGCGGCTTGAGGGCGCCACCGAGATGGAGCGCCAGCAGATAGAGCGCGAGATGCGGCGCGAGTGGGCTCTCTGTCCGCCGTCGCAGTACGACACCCTTCAGGCACGCCTCCGCCATGTGTGGTTTGGCATGAATGTGGGCGCCCATGCCGACGCCCAGTCTGGCGCCACGGCTACCATCGCCATGAACATCACCCCGCAACCCCTCTTCCATAAGAATTTCGACCTCCTGCGCCAGTCGCTCGAAGACTATCTGCTCCAGGGCTACCGCCTCTTTATCCTTGCCGACAGCGCCAAGCAGCAACAGCGTCTGCGCGAAATCTTCGCCGAGATGGGCAGCGACCGCGAGCGCTCCCACCTTGACGCCCAGCGCACCGGCATCGACTTCGAGGGCGTCGACAAGGCCCTCCATAGCGGTTTTGCCGACAATGCGCTGCGCATCTGCTGCTTCACCGACCACCAGATATTCGACCGTTTCCACAAGTACAGCCTCCGCAGCGACCGCGCCCGTTCCGGCAAGATGGCGCTTACCATGAAGGAACTCTACGAGCTTGAGCCTGGCGACTTCATTGTCCATGTCGACCTCGGCATCGGCAAGTTTGGCGGCCTGGTGCGCGTGCCCGTGGGCGACAGTTATCAGGAGGTGATACGCATCATCTACCAGCACAACGACAAGGTCGATGTCTCCATCCACTCGCTCTATAAAATCAGCAAGTACCGCCGCCAGGACACCGGAGACCCACCCCGCCTCTCCACGTTGGGCACCGGCGCCTGGGACCGTCTCAAGGAGCGCACCAAGAAGCGCATCAAGGATATTGCCCGTGACCTCATCAAGCTCTATGCCCGTCGCCGTCACGAGAAGGGCTTCCCCTTCAGCGCCGACTCCTTCATGCAGCACGAGCTCGAGGCCAGCTTCCTCTACGAAGATACCCCCGACCAGCTGCGAGCCACCCAGGAGGTGAAGGCCGATATGGAGCGTGCCCGCCCCATGGACCGCCTCGTCTGCGGAGATGTGGGCTTCGGCAAGACCGAGGTCGCCGTGCGCGCTGCCTTTAAGGCCGCGTGCGACTCTAAGCAAGTGGCGGTAATGGTACCTACCACCGTGCTTGCCTTCCAGCACTACCAGACCTTCCGCAACCGTCTGAAGAACTTCCCCGTGCGCGTAGACTATCTCAGCCGTGCCCGCACGGCGCGCCAGACCACCCAGGTGCTGAAAGACCTGGCCGACGGCAAGATAGACATCCTCGTGGGCACCCACAAGCTCATCAGCAAGACCGTCAAGTGGAAAGACCTGGGTCTGCTCATCATCGACGAGGAGCAGAAGTTTGGCGTCTCGACCAAGGAGAAGCTGCGCACCATGAAGACCAATGTCGATACGCTCACCATGTCGGCCACCCCCATTCCCCGCACCCTGCAGTTCTCGCTCATGGGTGCTCGCGACATGAGTGTGATGCGCACACCGCCGCCCAACCGTTATCCCGTGCATACCGAGGTCGACACCTATGGCCACGAGGTCATCGCCGAAGCCATCAACTTTGAGATGAGCCGCAACGGACAGGTGTTCTTCGTCAACGACCGCATCTCCAATCTGCCCGAGATAGCCAACCTCATCCACAAGTATGTGCCCGACTGCCGTGTGGCTATCGGCCACGGCCAGATGCCGCCCGACGAGCTCGAGCAGGTCATCATGGGATTTATCAACTACGACTACGACGTGCTGCTCTCTACCACCATCGTCGAGAACGGCATCGATATATCCAATGCCAATACCATCATCATCAACGATGCCCACCGCTTTGGTCTCTCAGACCTGCACCAGATGCGCGGAAGGGTAGGCCGAAGCAACCGCAAGGCCTTCTGCTATCTGCTGGCTCCCCCCAAATCGCTGCTCAAGCCCGACGCGCGCCGCCGGCTTGAAGCGCTTGAGAATTTCTCTGAACTGGGCAGTGGTTTCAACCTCGCCATGCAAGACCTGGATATCCGCGGCGCCGGCAATCTGCTGGGTGCCGAGCAGAGCGGTTTCATGGAGGACCTTGGGTATGAAATGTATCAGAAGATACTTTCCCAGGCGGTCACCGAACTCAAGAACGATGAGTTCCAGGACATCTATGCCGACGAGATGGCTGCCGGCCGCGACATCAGCGGCGAGTTTGTCGACGACTGTGCCGTGGAGAGCGACCTCGAGATGTACTTCCCCGACACCTATGTGCCCGGCTCGAGCGAGAGGATGCTGCTCTACCGCGAGCTCGACAACATTACCGACGACCGCGAGCTCGACGCTTATCGCCAGAGGCTCATCGACCGCTTCGGACCCATCCCCCACGAGGGCGAGGAGCTCTTGCAGGTCGTGGCGTTGCGCCGGCTGGGCAAGCGGCTTGGCTTCGAGAAGATTATCCTGCGTCAGGGCCGCATGACGCTTCAGTTTGTGGGCAACCCAGACAGCGTCTACTACAAGAGCACTGCCTTTGGCAAAGCCATCAACTACATGGCTGCCAACCCGCGGCGCTGCGAGCTCAAGGAGGTCAAGGGCCGACGGCTCATGCACGTGGCGCAGATAGCCACCGTGGGCGATGCCGTGGCTCTGCTGCGCGAGATAGACAGCCAGACGCCCACCTCATTCAACGCTTGACACATTATGATTATACTCTTTTCGGTCTTGATCTATTTCGGGCTGCTGCTGGCCTTCAGCCGGCTCACCACGCGCGGCTCGAGCAATGACACATTCTTTCGCGCCAACCGCCGTTCGCCCTGGTACATGGTGGCGTTTGGCATGGTGGGCGCCTCCATCTCCGGCGTTACCTTTGTCTCAGTACCCGGCATGGTGGGCGCCAGCGACATGACCTATCTGCAGACCTGCATGGGCTTTATCCTGGGCTACATTGTCGTGGCTTTTGTGCTGTTGCCCATCTACTACCGCTACGACCTCACCACCATCTACACCTACCTCAGTCTGAGGCTGGGGCGCTGCTCCTACCTCTCCGGGGCTTCGTTCTTCCTGCTGTCCAAGATGACCGGCGCCGCCGCCCGTTTCTATGTGGTGTGCATCATCCTCCAGGAGTTTGTCTTCGACAGCATGGGCATACCCTTCTACATCACCGTGCCGCTGCTGGTGGTGCCGATATGGCTCTACACGCGCCGTGGCGGAGTGAAGACACTGGTGTGGACCGATACGTTCCAGACCCTCTGCATGTTTGCCGCCCTGATACTCATCATCGTCCATGTCACCGATGCCCTCGACATGAGCCTCGGCCAGGCGATGGGCGCTGTGATGGACAGCGGCCACAGCCGCGTGTTTGTCTTCGACGACTGGGTGTCGCGGCAGAACTTCTGGAAGCAGTTCTTCAGCGGCGTGTTCATCGTGGTGGTGATGACCGGACTCGACCAGGACATGATGCAGAAGAACCTGACCTGCAAGACGCTGCGCGAGGCGCAGAAGGACATGTGCAGCTATGGCGTGGCGTTTCTGCCCGCCAATGCGCTGTTTCTCTCCCTGGGCGTGCTGCTCATGATGCTTGCCCAGCGCACGGGCGTCGATGCCTCGGGCGACCAGCTGCTGCCTGCCTTTGCCGCCTCGGGAGAGCTGGGCATGGCGGTGGTCGTGTTCTTCACCATCGGCATCGTGGCGGCGTCGTTCTCCAGTGCCGACTCGGCCCTCACCTCGCTTACCACCTCGTTCTGCGTAGACATACGCGGGCGGGCCAACGACGAGCGCCTGCGCCATCGTGTCCACGTGGGTATGGCTGTGGTCTTTGCCCTCTTCATCCTGCTCTTCCGCGTGTTCAACAACACCAGTCTGCTCGACGCCATCTATGTCATGTGTTCCTATACCTATGGTCCGCTGCTCGGCATGTTTGGCTTTGCGCTGCTCACCCGCCGCACGGTGCGCGACCGCTGGGTGCCCTATATTGCCGTCGCCTCGCCCCTCATCTGCTTTGGCATAGACACCGCCACCACCGCCCTCTGCGGATATCACTTCGGCTACGAGCTGCTGATGCTCAATGGCCTACTCACCTTTGCCGGCATGTGGGCGGTGAGCCGCAAGGGCGACGCCCAACCTCACCCCACGACCGGGCTGCAAGCATAGACCAGCCTTACTGCCACAGGCAACGGCCTTACCATAACCAGGGCTGGACTTCTCACATGGAGTCCAGCCCTCTTCTTTGCCGCAGCCTCGGTCGCAGCCAGCACCGTCTCCGTCTCGGTCAGATGCACCGATGTGCTGATGGTCTTTGGCGGCTCGTATCGTATGTCACGTGAGTACGCGTCGGAAGTCACGGGCCCACGTAACATACGATACGAGCCTACGTAACATAAGGCACGCAGCAGCCATGGTGGTGAATGTGGTGGCTGTCAATAGCTTTTGCGGGTGTGGCGATGTCCTCTCGTATTGCTGTGGGTTGTGCGGTGGTCTGGCAGTATTGCTTGTGCCGGTCTGTCAGTGGCGTCGGAAGGTGGCAGGGCTTGCCGCCGCGACCGCGATGGGGCAGGGCAGTGGTGCGAAAACAAAAGTCAGCCATTCTCCCGTTGCCGGGCGGATGGCTGACTGCTTGTAGCTATGGTCTTAAGTTACTTCTTAATTTGCTTGGAGTTATGGGCGAATATCTGCTGTTTCTTTCCGGCTTTTGGCTCGGCCACCTTGATTTTGGTGAATGAGCCGCGGTTTACGTCGTCGAGGACGATGGCTGGGCGGTAGTCGGCCTTGCGGGCGGTAAGGCGCACGTTGCGGAAGGTCACTCCGTCGGCGTGGCGCACGTAGAAGCCCCAGGCGGGCAGCTCCTTGTGCTGGGAGAACTCAGGATAGGCGCGAGGCATCTCGGGCACCTTGTCGAGTTCGTCGGTTCCCACGCGGGCGTAGTTGGGGTCGCCTCCGCCGGGGTAGACTATCTCCACATTCTCGATGCTCACATTGGTGATGTGGTTGTTCTCAAGTCCTACGATGGCCGAGGGCGAGATGTTGCGTGGGTTGTCCTCGGTAGGACCCTCATACTCGTATCCGGCATCGGGCTTGGTGCCGGGCACCTCGGCATATACGTTGGAGATATGCACATTGTCCATACGGCTGCGGCCGGGCTTGTTGGTGTCGTCGTTGACCTCGATGAGTTCATGGGCATCGCCACGCCGCTGGCCCACAACGAGATAGATGGGGTTGCCGGTGTTGATGGAGCGCAGACTGTCTACGATGATGTTCTCCACGTGTCCGCCGTCGACAGCCTGTATGGTGATGGCCGAGCGGAAGGTGTCGAAGATGGTGTTGTTGACGATGCGTATGTTCTTGAAGCCGCCTACCGATGCGGTGCCAAACTTGATGCCGCTGGCGCTCGAGCAAGCCTTGTTGTTGCGCACGGTGATGTTCTGGCAGAGGCTCTTGGCATCGTGCGACTTGAGGCAGATGGCGTCGTCGGTGGCGTCGACGTAGCAGTTCTGGATTAGCGCTCCGTTGCAGTCTACGATGTCCATACCGTCGTTGTTCCAATAGGCGCGGCTGTGCACGGTGATGCCGTCGATGACGAGGTTGGTGCACTGGTCGTAGGTCTGGGTCCAAAAGGCTGGGTTCTGCAGCGTAATGTCCTTGACGGTGACATGGTTGCACTCACGGAAATAGATGAGCTTTGGGCGGTTGGCCACGCGGCCCAGCTTGAGCGGGTCGTTGATGATGCCGTTGCACGCCTGAGCCAGGAAGTTGTTGGCGAGCGCGCGGCCCTGTCCCTCGATTACTCCCTTGCCGGTGATGGCTATGTTGTCTTGCTTGTTGGCGAGGATGAGTCCGTACCAAGAGTTGAGCTCCATGTCGTAGTCGTAGGGATTGGTCGACCCCACGAGTATGGCGCCTTCGCTGAGATGCAGGGTGACGTTGGACCTCATGTGGATGCTGCCTGTGAGGTAGCGGCCTACGGTGAATACGAGTCTGCCACCGCCCTGCTGTGCGATATAGTCTATCGCCTTCTGGATGGAGCGGGTGTTCATGGTGGTTCCGTCGCTCTTGATGCCGAAGAGGGTCATCTGGTAGTCTTTGGCGGCGACGTTGGTGGCAGCGAGGGTCATCAGCGCTGCCAGTATCAAATGTCTTATCTTGCTCATAGTTTTATGCTGTTGGGTAGTAGGTTAATAACGGGGCTGTGTAAGACAGTCTTTGACAGTCATCTTTCCACACTCCTTGGCCTCATAGAGAGGCATGGCGGCGTCGGAGAGACCCAGGGTCACGGCTGTGACCTGGACATTGTGGCAGTGGTCAAACTGCAGTGGCGGGCAGGCATAGTTCTGTAGGGTGACGCCGCTTGTCTGCACGCCTTTGCAGCGGTCGAGGGCGACGAGGGTTGGTACCTCGGCATTGGCGTCGGCGTATCCGCGAGCGGTCTGCTCGGCTATATCGGCGGAGAGCGCACGGCTGTTGCCATCGATGATGCCCTTGCCGGTGATGGCTATGTCGTGCTGCCCCTGGGCATGGATGAGTGCGCGGCGGGGGCTGCCCTTATGGTCGTAGACCGAGGGGGAGGCCACGAGCACGGCTCCTTCGTGTATCACGAGGGTTACGCCCGATTTGAGTTCGATGCTTCCGGTGAGGTAGCGGCCTACATAGAAGACGAGGCGTCCGCCGCCTTGGGCAGAGATATAGTCTATGGCATGCTGTATGGATCGGGTGTTGTTGGTCACTCCGTCGCTCTTCACGCCGAAGGCTACAGCCTGATAGTCTTTGGCCATGGCCGAGATGGAAGTCAGGGCCAGCAGGGTGGCGCAGAGCAGAGTCTTTATCTTGTTCATAATAGTTATGGTTTAGGTGTTACTTGTTGCGTGTAGAGTGGTATAGCACTTCCTGTACCTTGCCCTTGCTGTCGGGCTCTATGTACTGCATGTCTTTCAGGGTCAGCCCCTTGACGTCGTCGGCTACGATGGCCGGACGGTAGTCGTGCTTGAGCGCCCGGAAGACGATGTTGTCGAAGGTGACATTCTCGGCATGGCGCAGATAGAAGCCCCATGCAGGCAGTTCCTTGAACTGGGAGAACTCGGGGTAAGACTTAATCATCTCGGGGATGCTGTCGAGGTCTTTGGCCGTGGTGCCGCGGTAGGCGAAGAGCGGGTTGCCGCCGCCGGGGGTGACTATCTCGATGTTCTGCAGCGTCACGTTCTTGATTTTGCAGGTGGGGATGCCCACTATACTGGCCGGCGAGATGTTGCGCGGCATATCCTCTACCGGTCCTTCATAGCTGTAGCCAGCGTCGGGCTTGAAAGAGGGTATCTCAGCATAGACATTGCGGATGGTAATGTTGCTCATGGATGGGCGCTTGCCCTTGTTCCATCGCTCGCCGGTACGCAGGAAGATTACGTTGCCGGTGTTGATGGACCGCACGCCATCGACCTCGATATTGTCGATGATACCTCCATCGACAGTAGCGAAGGTGATGGCAGAGCGATACGTGTTATAGATGGTAAGATTCTTGACTTTGAAGTTGCGGAAACCTCCGCGTGATACGGTGCCAAACTTCAGACCGTTGGCACTGGAGCGGCCCACACAGTCTTCGACCACCACGTTCTGGCAGATGTGGTCGGCAGAGTGGGACTTGAAGCAGAACACGTCGTCGGCAGCGTCGATGGTGCAGTGGCGTATCACCACGCCGTCGCAGTCTACGACGTCGATGCCATCGTTGTTCCAGTACGACTTGCTGTCTACGGTGATGCCCTCGACCAGCAGATTGCGGCACTGGTCGTAGGTCTGGTTCCAGCTGGCGGGGTCGCGCAGGGTGATGCCCTCGACCACCACGTTGTCGCACTCACGGAAATAGATGTTCTGCGGGCGGTTGCCCTCATAGGGGCGGCCGTTGCGCAGCGCGTCGTCGTAGAGCCCGCGGTTGATGATATCCACCTGGTTGTAGGCGGTCTGTGCGCCCTGTCCGTTGATGGTTCCCTTGCCACGGATGGCGATGTTCTTCTGTCCGAAGGCAAAGATGAGCGACTGCCAGTTGACCACGGGACTCTTGTCATAGTCCCAGGGATTGGTAGAGCCCAGCAGTTCGGCGCCGTTTTCAAGCATCAGCGTGACATCAGACTTCAGATAGATGGTGCCCGTAAGGTAACGGCCCGGCGTAAACACCAGGTTGCCGCCTCCGTGGCTGCTCACGTGGTCGATGGCATGCTGGATGATGTTGGTGTTGAGCGTGATGCCGTCGGCTTTGGCTCCGAAGTCGGTAACGCGATAGTCCCCGGCATTGGCTGTGACGCTCAGGAGTGTGCAGAGCACACAGAGCAGACTTTTAGTAATAGTTCTCATGTCGTAGATAGTTATGTTTCTCGCAGCAACATGGCCGCGAGTGGTGATTGTTAGATTTCTTTACGTCTACAAAATTAACAATAATCGCCTTCTCATGTGTGTGATTTTTGATATTTGCCCCCCGCTATTTGTTTCCCATCACGCAAATTCCCCCGACACTGACCGCTGAGCCAGAGTCGGGGGAAACAGCTATATATATTATAATAAGGTGTACGTCTCAGCCAACCCTATCGGTTGAGATAGCGCTCGGCCTCGAGCGTATTTGGTTTCATCGTACGATGGAAATCAGTTTGCAGCCCAGTGCAGTCTCTATCTTCGCTATGGTCTGCATGGTGAAGTTGTGTCTGCCCGTCAACCATTTGGATACTTCAGAATCTCGCTTGTGCAGCAAGTGGGCAAAATCCTTCTGAGTGAGGTTCTTGCTTTTTAGAACTTCGCTGATGCGCTCTGCTATTCCAAAGGAAAGGTCAAATTCTGCTTTCTGCTCAGCTGGTATAGCGGTGAGGCACTGTCTGAACAATTCATTCTGTATCATAAGCTGTATGTTATATTTCAAAAGTAGCACTTTGAATATCGGTTATCATATTTTTCTCAATGGTAACTTTGCCTGACTTTTGTGCTTTGACAAGCACCCTGTCAAATGTCTGCAAGTCCATCACATAACCGCTTAGTTTCTCATCCTCTTGATATGTGCGTGTGTTCTTGATGCCGCCGTTGCCAAGTATGAGAATTTGGTCAGATATGCGTAGACAGTAGAGTCGCAGTCTGCGTGAGTCGATAGCCAAGGCTTTGACATTGTCGTTCATTCTGCCTTCATTACGGAAAAAACGTTCAAGGGCACCTTTGTCAATGATCTTGGATAAAGCCATAAGGATAACATTAAAATCCTTGTTATATGTGGCATTATCCTTAAATTCAATCAGGAACTTTTCGAACTCGCTTTCTTCACTTCCGTCGAAACAGATAGAGAACATGCCTACGTTATCATTCTGCTCTATGGTTTTTAATGAAATTGTCGTCATAGTCGTATGGGTTCTTGTTGCTGCAAAGGTAAGTATAATTTCTTATTTAATTCACTTTTGAGTGAATAATTTGTGCTTTTGGCTATAAATAATCACCTATATAACACACAATTCACCACTTGCTTCAATCAAGAAGCATGTGGTGAATTGTGTAGATATTGCAGATGGAATGTCAGATACAGTATCTGTAACCAGTCTCAGCCAACCCTATCGGTTGAGATAGCGCTCGGCCTCGAGCGCGGCCTTGCATCCGCTGCCGGCGGCTACGATGGCCTGACGGTAGGTGGGGTCGGCACAGTCGCCGGCGGCAAAGACGCCTTCGACATTGGTGCATGGCGAGGCACCGAGGGTCTTGATGTATCCCTGCTCGTCCATGTCTATCTGTCCGCGGAACTCGTCGGTGTTGGGCTTATGGCCGATGGCGAGGAAAAAGCCGTCTATGGGCAGATCGTAGTGACGCTCATCGGCTTCGCCACGTCGTGCCACCAGGTGGGCACCCTCTACGCCGTTGTCGCCATAGAGTCCTTCGGTGTTGTGCTCGTAGAGGATTTCTATCTTTGGATTTTCCTCGACGCGGCGGCGCATGATGTCAGAAGCGCGGAGGTAGGGCTTGCGCACTATCATATAGACCTTGGTGCAGAGGTTGGCCAGATAGGATGCCTCTTCGCAGGCGGTGTCGCCGCCGCCCACTACAGCCACCACCTTCTTGCGGTAGAAGAAGCCGTCGCAGGTGGCACATGCCGACACACCCATGCCGTTGTACTTCTGCTCATCGGGCAGACCCAGGTATTTGGCGCTGGCGCCGGTGGCTATGATGATGGTGTCGGCCTCTATCTGAGTGCCGTCGTCGATGGTCACGATGTAGGGACGCTTGGACAGGTCGGCTGCCGTCACCACGCCGTCGCGGATGTCGGCACCGAATCGCTCGGCCTGCTCGCGCAGTTCCATCATCATCTGGTTGGCATCGACGCCTTCAGGATAGCCGGGGAAGTTTTCGACGATGGTGGTCTGGGTGAGCTGACCACCCGTCTGCAGACCGCAATACTCGATGGGCTGCAGATTGGCGCGGCCGGCGTAGATGGCGGCTGTATAGCCGGCGGGGCCGCTGCCGATGATGAGACATTTGGTATGTTCCACGTTGTTATTGGGCTAAGAGTTTTTCTATTTCCTTGCTGATGTTGTCGAGGCTTTCGGTGGGCTCGAAGCGGGCTACCACCATACCGCGCTTGTTGATGAGGAACTTGGTGAAGTTCCACTTGATATCGCTCTTCTGCTTGTAGTCAGGGTCGGCCTCGCTGAGCATCTTGTCGAGGACTGGGGTGAGGGGATGGCTCTCGTCCCAGCCGGCAAAACCGCGCTGCTCCTGCAGAAAACGGAAGAGAGGGTCGGCATCGTCGCCGTTGACCTTGACCTTCTTGAAACGGGGGAAGTCGGTGCCGTAGGTGAGTTTGCAGAAATTGTGGATAGACTCATCGGTACCGGGGGCCTGCTGGCCAAACTGGTTGCAGGGGAAATCGAGGATTTCAAAGCCCTGGGTGTGATATTTCTGATAGAGGGCTTCGAGTTCCTCATACTGAGGAGTAAAGCCACACTTGGTAGCGGTGTTTACTATGAGGAGCACTTCGTTGGCATACTCGCGCAGCGATACCTCCTTGCCTTTTCTGTCTTTGACAGCAAAATCGAAAACGGTTTTCATCTTGTTTACTATAAATATCAGTTATATGGCGACAAAGTTACTTATTTCTCACGAGACGGAGAAGGCGTAAAGCAGAGATTTTTAGATTATTTAGGGTTTTCCCCACAAAGTGTAGGGATAAGCCCACCAAAGAATATCCATTTTCCATTGGCATTGTCAGGATATAATGCTAATTTTGCAGCATAACAATAAGCAATAACAACTAAAAATATACGATTATGAAAAAGTTAGCAACCTTGATGACAGCCGTGGTGCTGGTGATGATGTCGGCGACGATGGTGTCGTGTGGCGAGAGCGACGACTATGACTACTATTTCGACCTCGACAGAGCTTTGACTGAGTATTTCAACCGTTATGGTGACTTCGGTACCGACGACCGTACCACTGCCGACTGGTTTGACCACTATTATCCCTACGCTTCGGACTATGACTACCGCTCGTTTATCAATGCGGTAAATGCCGACATAAACAACTCGCGCACCACCATGGCGCGCTATCTCAACGGCGAATGGGAGGGCCCGCTGCGCATGTACTTCAAGAACCAGGCCGGGCAGACCGTGTATACCGACTATCAGGTGATATGGCACTTTGAGCTCAGTGCCTCGTCAGACGTCAAGGGCCGCGGCACGGAGTATCGCTACAACGAGGACGAGGGCGAGACGCGCACCAATTTCTCTTGGTGTGTCAACGGATATGGCGGCATTGAAATCTCCTACGACCCCAGCCAGTCGGGCCAAGACCCTGTCAATATGCTCATCGCCTACAACAATCTGGACAAGCTGAGCACCACGCACTTCAAGGGTACGAGCGTGGGTGTGAACATCGAAGAGGAAGACGACTTCAACCTGACCAAGCGACTGCCACAGCGCGTCAAGGGCGAGACCACCGCAGTGGCCGCAGGCAAGACCTTCGGTGGCAAGAAGGCCGATGGCAAGACCGCTCCCATGGAGCGCAACATCACGATAAAGAACGGACACAGATAGACCACTGCAGACCACGACGACCAGGGCGGCCATCCCGATGATGAGGGATAGCCGCCCTGTCTGTTGTTAGGGACTGCGGGAAGAAACGCAGCCGCCATACCGACAGTGACAGCTGTCACGGGTAGAGCAACAGTCGTTATGCTGATAGCAGTCGGGGCTGTGGACTATCAGCCGGCGGAAGAGGAAAACACTGGGATGGTGGTGCTGAAAGTGGATGCAAACCGTGAAATGGTGAAATCGCGGTGCGCAATAATCCTGTCAAGCCATGAACTGATGAAATCAAACCCCGCAACGAGGTCGTTTGCGGTCGCCATGCAGAATGGCTCGTAGGCCAACCGGGCGGGAGGGATGGCGGGGAAGAAAACGGCAAGCGCTCCTTCGCCGGCATGGTGCCTGGGCGAAGGAGCGCTAATGGTTATGTCTGTCCGTAGGGGCAGGGGAGTATCAGAGTCCCCAACTGATGGGGCTAATCTTGCCCTCTACGCGGTTTTCGATATCGTCGGGCAGATTGCAGAAGAAGTCGATGCCGGTAAGGTTCTGGAGTTCCTTGACGGTGATGGCATGGTCCTTGACGGCCGATGTGTCCACCTTCTTCTGGTGCTCTACCCAGAGCGCAATAGCCTTGTATTCGGAGCCCGTCTTCATGAGCAGCGCCATGTAGAAGTACTTGGGCACGATGAGTTGGCCCTTGACGCGCTCCATAATCTGGCTTTCCTTGTCGATGGTTCCGCCTTTGCACACGAAGAGGGTGTCACCGTCCTTGAGCGATTCGGCCTTCTTGCGCACCCAGCTCTCCATACGCACCCAAATGCCCTCATAATTCTGTCCGGCATTGAAGTCGTAGTGCTGGGGTTGGATGTTGCTGTAGTAGAATGTAGTGTGGTTGGCTTCGCGCGAGTATTGGATGTCGGCAGAGGCAATCAGGTGGCCACGGGTGTAGCCCGAGCGGGTGTACATCGCATTGGTGTCGCTGAAGCGCATGGCTGTGGGCAGGTTGGGGTCTTCCTCGAAATCTCCCACGCGACCTGCGCCGCCCTTGATGGTCTTGTTGGTCATGGCACAACACGACCAGCGGTTGGACCTCTTCTTGTAGTCCCACTCGCAAGAGTAGCTCACATCCTGCGCACCCGATGTGTGATGGACGAGAACGATGCTGTTTTCGCTTGCCAGCTTGGGAAACTCCAAGCGGGTAATCTCTTTGGGGGTCATCGATGTGGGGATATTGCGGTTGGTGTTGACCACCTTGTTCTGTTCCTGACCTGGGTCAGACGGTCCGTCATCTCCGCCACATGCGACAAGCGTCAGCATGATGACAGCCGCAGAAAGAAAGGAAAGGAATTTGTTCATTGTTATAAAGTTAATAGATAGAAATGGCATGAAAAAAAGTGCTGTCTAACGCATATGCAACTACGTTAGAACGCACTTTAGCATGGAATGAATATATTCGAAAGATATATTACTTCTTCAGCTTACCGTAGCGGTTCATGAAGCGGTCAACGCGACCTGCGGTGTCAACAAGCTTGCTCTTACCTGTGTAGAAGGGGTGAGAGGTGCTTGAGATTTCAATCTTTACCACTGGATAAGTCTCGCCTTCAAACTCTACTGTATCATTAGTCTTGCATGTAGACTTTGTAAGGAACATATCGCCGTTGGACATATCCTTGAATACGACGGGGCGATAGTTTTCTGGGTGAATACCTTGTTTCATTTCGTTTATTGTTATTTGTTTATAAATTGTCCGAATACGTTACGGAGTGCAAAATTACTGCTTTTTCGCTTAACTGCCAAATGTTTCGGGATATTTTTTGTCTCCGAGGGTGATAATTGGCGTGGCTATGGGTGCGTGGGCGTCGAAGAGGGTGGCGCAGACTGTTGCAGCGGGCGCCATGGGCAAGGGCTCCTGGTGCATGACGGCTCTGGCAGAGGCACCGGTGGTCCCCACTGATTCGGCATGGCTCCTATATATATAATAAGGTGTAAACAAAATATCCCGTATCATCGCTGAGGACGATACGGGATATGGTATGATTCAGGATGCTGTGTCCTTACTTGGCAAATGTGATTTGCATAGACTTGATGCGCAGCTGCTTGGGCTGACCTGTACCCTCGGCAGCGTCGGTGATGGTCACCTTGGCTGCATTGATTTCACTGAAGGTGTAGGTAAGGTTGTTGAGAGTAGCCTTACCAGGAGAACAGGTGGCCTTGCCCTCTGCGGTGTAGTTGACACCGTTGTAAGCGTCGCACTCTACCACGATTTTGGCAATCTTCTTGCTGCCGGCGTTGATGGTAACAGAGTTGCTGGGATACATACGGATGGTACCGCCACCAGCTGTATAGTACTTAGGAGCGTTGGCGCCAGAGCCCTTGCTGAAGGAGAAGCCGATGCCGTTGACGGTCACCTCGGTCACGTCGGCAGCATTGGTGCTGGAGATGTCGCCAGCCTTGATGGTCACGTCGCTGCCAGTAGCTTCGCCGCCACCGCCTTCACCGCCGGTGCTTCCGCCATTCTTGGTCCATGAGTAGATGTAGCTGGCTCTTGAGGCAGTCTCGAGAGTACCGTTGTAGTTGGTCACCTTACCCAGGATGACTACATCGTCGCCTACGCTCAGCAGGTCGCCAGCAGTGTACTTCTCGTTGTTGAGGTAGAGAGTGCTGTAGATAATAAACTCGTTGGCAGCCTTGCCATCGTCAGAGATATTGAAGGTGGCTGTACCGAACTCTGCAGAGAAGTTGTACTTGATGCTTGAAATCTTACCCTTGATGTATACCTCTTCGGTAGAAGTCTGGCCAGACTCCAGCTTGCCGGCAAATGCCTTTGCACCCAAAGCGTTGTAGGGGTTGCCCTTGGTTCCGTCGCCCTTGGCTTCGCCAGTAGTGGTGCCACCGGTTTCGCCGCCGCCTTGGGTCTTGCCGTTGAGAGAGTAGATGTAAGATGTACCCTTGCCTACGGTCTCGGGGGTATTGCCCTTGAAGTTGACAAACTTACCATAGATGATAACCTCGTCGCCCACCTTGATCTGGTCGGCAGAAGTAAACTTCACATTGCCCAGATAGTAGCTCTGGAAGATAAGAATCTGTCCGTTCTCGGTGCCGTCGTCAGAGATATAGTAGTTGGCGTTGCCGAATGTGGCAGTCTCTACGCTGTTGATCTTGGAAATCTTACCCTTTACATAGAGGGCGTTCTCTGTGGGAACGTCGGCAGGCAGAGCGCTGACCAGCTTGAGGGCTGCAGCCACATTGTAGGGGCTCTGCAGGGTACCCTCACCTTCGGGAGTGCCGGTGGTGACAGATGACTGGCCATTGCGTACTACAATCTTGCTGCCCTGTGTCACCTCGTACTTGCCGCTGTAGTTGATGAGCTTACCCATAACTACAACTTCGTCGCCTACCTTGAGGTCGTCGGTAGAATTAACCTTGGCGCCACCGAAGCCCATGCCACGGTAAACCAAGAGCTTGTTGGAAGCGTCGGCCTTGTCAGAGATGTTGTAGGTGACATTGCCAAAAGAGTTGGGGAAACCGTCGGTCTCATCGATAGAGGTAACGATACCCTTGATGTAGAACTGCTTCTCGGGGTCGAAGTCGCCGCCGGCGATTACTGCGTTGGCAGCAGCCACATTGTAGGGAGACTCGAGTGTACCCTCACCCTCTGCGGGGAGGTCAGGATTGGTGGGGTCGGTAGATCCCTGTGGATAGCCGTAAGGCATAGGAACGTCTTCGCAGCTACAGAAGCCAAAGGCGATAGTGGCCAAGGCAAGCATTGAATAAATAAGTTTTTTCATATCTTTGTTTCTTTTATTTCTTAATGATGTGTTACTTTATGGATATAATCTTGTTGCCAGCGTTCATCTCTGGCTCGGTGCCGTAGAGGGTGAGCGTACCGGCAACGACAACCTTCTGGCCTACCTTGATCTGGTCCTCGGCGGTGAATTTCTCTCCACCGATGTTGTAACCACGGAAGACGGTGAGGTTGTTGGCGTCCTTGCCATCAACAGATATATAATATGTGGCATTGCCATAGTTGCCGGTATCGACCTCCTTGATTTTTGAGATGATGCCTGTCACATAGTACTCCTTGGTGGCTTCGTAGGCGCTCTTGGCGATGAGGCTCAGGGCGCGTGTCACGTCGATGGGTGACTCGGCTGTGCCCAGGCCAGTACCGTCGATGCCTGCAAATGGGTCGTCGGCCACAACATCGTCGAGCGAACGTATCTGGATCTGCCAGGTGTCGTTGAAGCGAGAGAAGATACCGGTAATCTTAACCTTGCCAGTGGGCAGAACGGCCTTGGCAAACTTGGCATAAGTGCTGGTACGCACTACAATCTTCTTTTCATCTAAACCCTTGAGCGTGCGGTTGGCGCAGTTGCTGGTCAGAGTCACGCTGCCGTCATCGGGAGCATAGACAGCCTTGCCGTCGGCGGCTGAGAACTCCACGCCACTGATGGTCATCAGTCGGCTGGCGTTGGCGTTGATGTAGCTTGCGTCGGCAATCTTGGTCACATCAAACTCGGTGGGAACCACCTGAGAGGGGTCGGCGGTGCCGATAATCTTGTAGTGCTGGGCCCACTCCTGACGGTTCATGCGGCCGATGCCGAGAGTACCGTTGGCGCTGGTATATACAGTACCTATCTGAGCCTTCTTGCGGTAACCGCCGATGTAGAGACCCTTGAGCTCTACGAGCACTTCCTGACCTACGGGCATGAAACCGCTGGTTCCACCCTGGCCTACGGAAACCTCGATGGCTCCAGTGGCGTCTTCGATAGAGATGGTGTTGTAGAGGTTGCTCTGAGCATCGTTTCCGGTCACGCGGCCCTTAATCTGGATGCTCTTCTCCACCTTCTTGTAAGCACCATTGGCGATGATGAACTTGAAGTCTTTGCTTTCCTTCAAGTCACCGATATTCATCACATTGGTTTCGGCAATCTGGCTGTTGCCGAAGGGGTTTTCTGTCATGTTAGGGTCTGCATAGTCGCTGCCCATACACGAAGCGAGCAGGGCGCAGAAGCAGGCGGCCAATATCTTGTTCATATATTTCATATCGCTGGTGAGTTTTAGAATTTGTATGCGATGTTCAGCAATCCGTTAGGACCAAAGGCATAGAACTTCTTGGGGTTCTTGGAGAAACGGTAAGCTCTTACCTTCTCGTTAGAGTAGTCGCTTCGGCTCTGCTCGAAACCACCGGTAACGATATCGCGGTTGTTCAGGATGTTGGTTATAGAGAAGTTGATTGAAATCTGACCCTTCTTCAGACGGATGAGACGGCCCACGCTACCATCGAGCATGAAACCACCCTTGCCTTCTTCCTGGCTGATGGCCGACTTGCGCAGATTGCCTTCGTTGTCATACACGTCACCATAGATGTTCTGACGCTTCTTGAGCGAAGACTCGTAGCGGTAGCAGGGAGAGTAAGAGAGGTAGATGCGGTCATAGTAGTTACCGTTGAGGTCGATAAACCAACCTTTCTGGTGGTAGCTCAGACCGAGGCTGAGAGCGGTGAGAGGTGTGCTGGCCTCGTGCATATCTTTATTATATACGGTCTCGGTCTCGCTGTATGCACCCTCGGTAGAGATGAGGTAGCGAGCCTGTGCGTTGTTGATGTTCTTGGCCTCGCTTACGGTTCCGAGCATGTTGATGTCGAAAGCCGAAGAGAGCTTGAACTTCAGTCCAGCCTCGACGCCATAGAATTCTTTCTTGATACCGGTCATAGACACGTAAGAGAATGAGTTGATATCGTCGAAGTAGAAGTTCTGCCACTCGCTGACGTGGTCCATACGGTTGTAGTAGGCGTTGATGTTGGCGTGCAACCAGCTGTTGTTGAACTGGTAGCCGATTTCGCTTGTCAGCACATGCTCGTCCTTGAGGTTGAGCACGAAGTCGTTGTTCATCTCAGGTGAAGCGAATGCAGCGTTGGCCTTGGGGGCGTTCCACTGATAACCCATACCTACGAGGAATGTGTGCCCGTTGCCGGCATTGTAGGTCAGGCTACCCTTGACACCACCTTCGCCGAAGCGTGCATATTCTCCCTTGCCGTAAGAGTTGTTGGCAAAGAGACCATTGCGCATGTGGCCTTCGCGGCGCATCATGACACCACCCAGGCGGCCTGCTACCATCATGTGCAGACGGCCTACAGACTTCTGGTAGTTGGCCCAGACGTTGGCCTTGTGTACGAAGATGTTGTAGTTGTAACCGAAGATGTCGCCATTGTACACCAGACGGCCCAGGTTGTTGGGACCTGCGCTGTTGAGGTCATACTGAGTCTCGTCAGAGCCGGGAGCATACTTGCCCACAGCATAGGTGTTGATGTTATGGTATGACTTGGCACCCAGCAGGTCTTCCATGGTCTGGTAGTGGTGACCGTTGTTGGTCGAGAGTACCAGTCCCACGTTCCACGAAGCGTTCTTGCTCTGCTTGGCAGCCAGAGTAGAAGCCAGTGTGAGTGTGGCGTTGTCTATGTTCTTGGCTTGGATGAAGTAGAGGGCGTCGGCGCCGTTCTTTGATACCTGACTGTTGGCATAGTAGAGCTGGTTCCAGTTGATTTGCTGGTTGATAGGGTTCTGCCAGCTGTCATAAGCCTGCTTCCAGTTGTTGGCAGCCGACTCCGTGCGATAAGCGCTGTACAGAGGGTCGTCGCCCCATACATAGAAGTATGAGCTGGGCAGATTCTTCCAGTAGTCAGGATGGGGGTTGTCAGCATTGTTGTAGTTCAGTCGGGTACTCTTGTACATACCGTAGCGTCCAAATACGGTAGTGGTGAGCTTCATGTCCTTGTTGATGTCCCAGTCCCAGGTGAGTACTGCCGAGGGAGAGTATTCTGTCACCACGCGTGAGTTGCGCACATGGCCGTTCTGATAACCCCAATAGGAGTTATAGTAGCGGTTGTCAGTGAGCCAGTATACCTCATCAGTAGCACAACCCTGTGCGCCACGTTCAGTGGGGTTACCCCATGTGGCAAACGACAGAGAGTGGTTGTCGCCTAAGAGCTTTTGGACGCCGAAGAAGTAAGACAGGGCATTGTAGAATGTACCCTCTACATATCCGCGCTTGGCCCAACGATAGGTGAGGCTTGCAGATACAGCCCAACCGTTCTTGTTGAAGCCTGAGTTGTAATTGTACATTCCGCGGAAGTTGTAGTTGCGGTTGGCTGCCGATACGGTTGCTCTATGGCCTGCTGCCATGTTGCCCGAACGGAAGTCGTAGTTGTTGCTGCCGGCCATTGAAGGCATGCCAAACTGGCAGTCCTCAAAGGGAAGAGCAAAATCTACGTTCTTGGTCTGCTGGTTGAGACCGCCAATCTGAGAGTAACGGAACTGTCCCGATTCCATGTCGTTGACAGGAGCGCCATTGATGTAAATCTCATTGTAGCTCTGGTTTAACGCACGGTAGCGGAATCTTACGGGTGAGAACAGATATCCCACGCCGCTGGCATAGAGGTTGGAGTTGGAGTTGAGGATGCTGATATTCTGTGTCATATCATCATCGTCTCCCAACTGTGCCTCTGTGAATGTGAATGCCGATTCGTCTATGGGCTTGGTGGTCTGCTTCTCGCCTGAGGGCGTTTGGGCGAAGGCCAACGGAGCATAGCACAGGGCAATCACTGCCAATTTAAGCTTTCTTTGCATAGTTGAATATATTTATAATTATGTGTTATATGTTTGCAAAGTAACTAAATATATTTGTAATGGAAAAGTTTTTTCAAATAAAAATCTATGAAAATGGGCATTATGTCAATAATAATTCCGATATTTGCAGAAAATAACTAAAAAAAGATGAAAAGATACTTGTTTTTGGCCGTGATGGCATGTATGATTTGCCTCATGAGTTCAGCTCAGAAGAAGCTGTTGGTTTACGGAGTTGGCTTCTACAATCAGGAGAACCTCTTTGACACCATCCATGATGAAGGCAAACGCGATTTTGAATTTCTTCCCAATGGAAGTTACCGTTGGGACGGCTTGAAATATTCGCATAAACTGAAGAATATGTCCAAGGCGCTTGCCGATATGGGTACCGACATGCTCCCCAATGTGGGTTGCGCCATTATCGGAGTGAGCGAGGTCGAGAATGCCCGTGTGCTTACAGACCTCTGTGCCCAAGAGCCGCTCAAGGCGCGTAATATGCAGTTCTGCCACATCGAGGGCCCCGACAAGCGAGGTGTAGACTGTGCGTTGCTCTACAATCCCGCGCTCTTCAAGGTCAATGATGTGAAGCTCCATCCCTATGTGACCGAACAGGAGAAGGACAAGAAATTCATTACCCGTGGTTTCCTCACCGTCAAGGGCGAACTTGCCGACGAGCCGGTGGTGGTTATCGTGGCCCACTTGCCCAGCCGCTTCTCTACCTCTTACTATCGTGAGCTCGGAGCCCGCCAGATGCGCGTCATCAAGGACTCGCTGCTCCGCGAGAATCCCGCCTACAAGTTCTTTATCATGGGCGATATGAACGACGACCCCTTCGACAAGAGTATGGTCGACGGTCTGGGTGCCCGAGCCGACAAGGACAAGGTGGGACCTGGCGAGATGTACAGCCCATGGATCAATATCCACAAGCAGGGTAAAGGCACCCTCTTCTATGGTGGCTCGTGGAATCTCTTCGACCAGATTATCATGACCCCCAATCTGCTCATGCCCAAGGATGCCAACGACCCCGACGCCGGCATGCTCAAGTATCGCAAGGCCCAAATCTTCCGCCGCGACTATCTCTTCCAGAGCACCGGTAAGTATAAGGGCGCTCCCAAGCGAACCACCGCTGGAGGCGTATGGCTTGACGGCTATTCAGACCACTTGCCCGTTGTGGTGTATCTCTCCAAGCAGAAGTAAATTATGGATGTCGAGACACATCCTTTTCTACCTTTTCTCCCTGCCAATGCACGCTTGCTGATGCTTGGCACATTCCCCCCTGCGCCCCGTCGTTGGTGTATGGATTGGTATTATCCCAATTACACCAACGATATGTGGCGCATTTTCGGTCTCCATTTCTTTGGCGACAAGATGCACTTTGTCGATGAGGCCAGGCACACCTTCCGCCTGACCGAGTTGCAGACCTTCCTGTCCTCCCTCGGTGTGGCCATCTACGATACGGCTGTCCGGGTGAGACGCACCAAGGGCACTGCTTCCGACAAGGACCTTGACATCGTAGAGCCAGCCGACCTCGATGCGCTCCTCGACGCTCTGCCCCAGTGTCGGGCTGTGCTCACGGCAGGGCAGCTTGCCACTCAGGTTTTTTCCTCCCACTTCCACATCACCGCCCAGCCCGCCATGGGCCAGTCGGTGCCCTTCAGCTATGCCGGGCGCGAACTGATGCTCTACCGGCAGCCCAGCAGCAGTAGGGCCTATCCCATGAAGGTGGAGCTGAAGACCGAGTATTACAGCCGCATGTTCGACGAGCTGTTTGGCGATGACGTCGCAGCGGCCCGTGCTGATACAGAATAAGAAAATGATGGGGTGGGGCGTTGCCGCGACCTTTGGGCTGGCGATGGTCTTACCCCTTGTAAAACAAACAATAATGAATAGCGAAGTAACCATTATCGGTATTGCCGGCGGAACAGGCTCGGGCAAGACCACTGTAGTGAAGAAAATCGTTGAGGCTCTGCCGCCCCATTATGTGGCTGTGGTGCCGCTCGATTCGTATTATAATGAAAACAAAGGCATGAGCGATGAAGAGCGCCATGCCATCAACTTTGACCACCCCGATGCTTTCGACTGGAAGCTGCTCATCAGCCATGTCAACGAGCTGCGCCATGGCCGTGCCGTAGAGCAGCCCACCTACTCCTACATCATCTGCAACCGTCTGCCAGAGACCATCCATGTCGAGCCCAAGAAGGTAATCATCATCGAGGGTATCATGACGCTCATCAACAAGAAGTTGCGCGACATGATGGACCTCAAGATATTTGTCGATGCCGACCCCGACGAGCGACTCATCCGCAACATCCAGCGCGACACCATCGACCGCGGCCGTACCGTGTCCATGGTTGTCGACCGCTATCTCTCGGTGCTCAAGCCCATGCACGAGCAGTTTATCGAGCCTACCAAGCGCTTTGCCGACATCATCATCCCACAGGGTGGAGAGAACGCCAAGGGCATCGGCATCATCTGCGACTATATCCAGGGTATCGTAGAGCGCTGATATCTCCTGCACCGCTGCGATGACGCTTGCTTACGACAGCGTCGGCGTGTCACTCAGCGTTATCGGCTGGCGCGTCGGCGCTGTCGGAGTTTCAGCGGTCCATCATCTGTTTGTAGGCGCGCCGGGCGGCGTGGGCCTTGAGCGTGTTGACCGACTCGCTCACGCCGTAGACCACCATCGCCCAACCTATGATGATGAGCGGAGCCGAGGCTATCCATTCGGGCCGTATCAGTGCGGTCAGACCTATGAGCATCACCACCGAGGGCACCACCCAGTAGAACAGCCCTATGCGCACAATTTGCCGTATGTGGGCCAGACCGATAAACTGGTTGGCTGCAGCCATAATCAGGATGAGGGCGAAGATATAGGTGATGCTTGTAATGAATGTGGTGGGCATCAGCGCCAGTATCACTCCCAGCGCCATGCTGCCCAACCCTACGACGGGGAATACGGGGCGGTAGAGGTTGAGTCGGTTGCCGTCGGTGTCATACATAATCATGCCCTTTTCGGGTTTGCGGTAGGCGTAGTAGGTTGTCACCGAGAACACGCCAGACAGGAAGAACATCACGCCTATCAGTATGGTTATCCATCTTACCGTCTCTTCGTGAAACGTGATGAGCAGCAGACCCACGATGATGGCGACGAGCGCGCGGAACTGCGAACTTAGCAGATTTTTCATTAATTTGTAGCAATTATCATTTTCTGCTGCAAAAGTACAAACAATCATTGGGTCATGCAATTATTTTGACCACAAATTATATTATGACTATGACAACATTATATCTTGTACGCCACGGCGAAACCGTCGACAATGCCCGCCAAATCATGCAGGGGCAGACCCAGGGCGAACTCAATGCCACCGGCATCAGCCAGGCTGAGGCGCTGCGCGACAAGCTCAGCGACATCCACATCGACGCCTTCGTCTCCAGCGACCTCTACCGCTCCATCCAGACCTGCCGCATCCTCGCCCAGGGGCTCCAGGTGCCTATGGTGGAGACCCCGCTGCTGCGCGAGCGCGACTGGGGCGACTTCACCGGCGAGTACATCCCCTCGCTTGCCGACCGCGAGTGGCCCGCCAATGTCGAGTCGGCTGAGCGGTTGCTCGCCCGTGCCCGCAACTTCCTCACCTGGGTGCGGGTCACTTATCCCGACCAGGTGGTGGTGGCTGTGGGTCACGGTATCATCAACAAGGCCATACAGAGCGTGTATCATCAGCGCCCCATGAGCCAGATCATGAAGATGACCAATGCCGAGATGCGGGTGCTGATGCTCTGACCGCGGCGGCGCCATGCCGCTCTGCCGGTCGCCCTGATGGCCTGCAGTGCCGTTGTCAGCTGCTTCTGCCGGTCTGCTTGCCGTGTTGGCTGGTTCGTAACAATAATCACGAGGGCTCGTGTCGTAAGATACGAGCCCTCGTGACATTTGATACGAGCTCGCGTTTCTTATGATACGAGCCGGCAGTGATGGTAATAATCTGTGTGTAAGTGGCTTCCGGCTTCCTGGAGATGTCCTCCGTTCCGATTAGTTTATGCCGTATTTGGTGTACATCTGCTGAAACACGTGGCTTTCTTCATTGGCTTCGATGCAGTCGTTGCCCACGTAGTCGATGATCTGGTCATTCACCTCGCATTTGGCATCGCCGATGAAGCGGTACACCACCCGGTTGTTCTCCTTGTAGAAGTGGGGCAGCAGGGCGCCGTTTATCATATCCATCATGGGGTTCATGCTCACGCCGAAGTCGATGTGGTCGTCGTAGATTACGATGCGTGCCGTTGGGTTCTCGGTGAGCAATATGCCATATTCGATGGCCAGCGACAGATACATACATGCCGCTCTTGTAATGCTCTTGACAGACTTGTCAATCGTGATATTCAGATTATCCAGTTGGTCGTACATACTTTTGAGTTGTTTTTTAGTGTTTGTCAATGTCAGTCTCTGGTTTTTTCCCTTAATCTCCGCCCGCAGTAGTCAGTACGGCGCGGAGTCAGTCTTTGTTCCGCCATCGCATGGATGTCGGCTTTCATTGTTTGATGATTACAAATTTACTCATAAAGCCGCTTCTCAGCAAGAAAACCTTCATGCGCGTGAACCTATCTATCATTTTTAGCTATATAAAAAGCAGGAATATGATAAATATGTGCATGCTTGTCATTTTTATCATATTCCTCTGCGATTGCTTTCGCCTTTGCCTTTCCGGCATTTATGCCCTCATAGGTCCTCTTTTCCCCCTTTCTGCTGCCAGAGACGGTGGCGTCAGTTGGCGCGTTGGGTCCAGTCTTCCAGCCGAGCCTGGCTTTCCACCTTGTCCTCTATCTGGTCGGGCAGCGAGGCAAAGAAGTCTATGCCCGTGATGCGTTCCACCTCGTCTATCGAGTTGACATACTGCGTCTGGAGCCGTCGGCGGGCGTCGTTGCGATAGATGAAGCCTATGCCGCGTGGCTCTCCCTGCAGACATACGATGACCTTGAAGAAGGCTTCGGGCACCGTCACCTTGTTTTTGCCTATCCGCTTGTGGTGCTGTCTGGTCAGTACGGGTCCGCACACGATGTACAGGTCGCCCCAGTCATCAGCCCAGTCGCGGCATTGCTCCTCCAGTATGCGCCAGTCGCCGTCGTTGAGCGCATGGAGCTGTGGGCAGATGTTGGTCAGCAGGAAACAGTCGGCCTGGGCTTGCTCGCTCCATCGGTTGTCAGCCGAGGGACACATGTGTCCGCGGTCATATCCCGAGCGCTGGTAGTCATAGGTGTTGGCACGCGGCTCTTCCACCTCTTCATCTTCGGTGAAGGCGCGTCCCTTGCGCTTGAAGGGGCCGTTGGTGTGGTCGGCTGTGAGATGCCAAGCCACCCAGTTGGACAGCCTAAGTTCATGATTGTACGAGGCAGTGTACCCCGCACGGTGCAGTATCTGCTCGGGCCTGTCTGTGAGTGGCGCCGGCAGCAGTGCGCCCGTGTCTTCAACCTCGGTCTGTTGCTGTGGCGCGTCGTCCATCAGCCGTCCTGTCAGTCGCTTGTGGTCTCTGGGCAGATTGCATCCAGACAGTAACAGCAGCGCTATCAGTGGGCAGAATATCCTGTTCATCCTCTGGCGTTGATTTTGTCGTATGCGTCAAAAGCGTATCTGCGCGCCAGCACGAGGGTGAGCGCCAGCTGGCCTGTGGCTGCCGAGATGAGCAGTCCCGTAAACAGCAGCTGTATCACGAGCGCGCTCATGATGTCTGTGCCGCTCATGGTCATGGCCCACATCATCACCGGCGCGGTGCCCATCCCCATGATACCCATGCGCTGCAACAGCGGTATGAGCGACCGCTTCATCGAGCGTCGGGCCAGATAGTTGGTGGCTTCGCGATGGGTGGCACCATTGGCGGTGAGATAGTAGTAGAGTTGGGCATGGTGGTGCAGTCCGTCATAGTATGCGCCCATCGCCTTGACGTTCGACTCAGCCACCGCTCCCGTGGTGATGGCCACGACGGGCAGCAGCAGATGCGGCTCCAGCGGGTTCATGCCCAGCACCAGATAGACGAATATCAGCGAGAGAGGCAGTATGGTGAGCGTCAGCCCCAGCATGATGGGCACTATGTAGTTGGTTTGTCGTATGCGTGCCTTGATGCGCATGTACCAGGCGGTGGCAGCCAGCAACACCAGCGCGCACAGCAGCGTCACGCCGATGTGGCCAGCCCGGACGGCCAGCACCGTGAGCAGTGCGCCGAGGGTCAGCGCCACAGCCATCGTGGCCAGCGCCTTGAGCGTGCGCCCCCATATCTCTACCTTGAAGGCGTAGAGCGCATATAGAGGTATGATGAAAAACAGGGCACCTATAATCAGGTTGCCAAAAGAGAGATGTATGGTCTCTATCATTGTAGTTCCTCCAGATTGATATGGTTGTCAAAATAATCTGCCAACGCGCTGTTGGCTGTCGTGGCTATGACGACCGAGTCTTCGGCAGCCATCTCCCTCAGCCGCTCAGCCGTCGCCTCGTCGGCCACCTCTTCGGCTATCACCACCTGTTTGCGCAGCCAGTGGGCCAGGCAGAGCATGCCCGTCGTCACCTCTGTTGCGGCGATTGTCTCGCAGGGCGCGTCGATGTGCTGCTCGCTTATTCCTGCCGCCATCCAGATGTCTATCAGCTGGTTGCTGTCCTTCCGGTATTCGCGATGGATGTCGAGCTGCAGCAGCGAGTCGGCCATCTGTCGCAGCGAGTATTGGGGCTGTGGCGGCAGTGCGGGTATGTAGCCTATCTGTCGTCGCATATAGCGCGAGGCAGCCGGAGTGAGCACCTCGCCGTCGTAGGTGAGATAGCCCCCAGCCACGGGCCTGAGCCCCAGCAGCGCCTCAGTCAGACAGTGGCGCGTGGTGGCATCGCGGCCATAGACCAGCAGCGAGCGTCCGTTGGCCACCACTGCCGACGCCTGCCTGATGTCTGTGCCGTCGTCGCAGTGTATGTCTACATTCTTGAGTTCTATCATCTTGTGGGCTGTCTTTCTGTCATTTGACCTCGGTGAGCTTGCCCGTCACCGAGTCGATGATATATCCATGGAGATTGACGTCGCGCGGCACCAGCGGGTGGTGGCTTATGGTGTTGATGGTATTTCTCACCGAGTCCTCGGTGTCGTGAAAGCCCTCAAGCCAGTGGTCGAGGTCTATGCCGCAGAGCGCGATGGTGTCTATCACGTCCTGGTGTATGCCGCGCTCCAGCATCAGCCGCTTCATCTCGGCACCGTTCATGTGGCAGGCGCCGCAGTTGGAGTGGGCCACCACCATGATTTCCTCTACTCCCAGTTCGTAGATGGCCACCAGCAGACTGCGCATGGCAGAGTCGAAGGGGCTGATGACCAGTCCGCCGGCGTTCTTGATGATTTTTGCGTCACCGTTTTTCAGTCCCAGCGCTGCCGGGAGCAGTTCGGTGAGTCGTGTATCCATACACGAGAGTATTGCCAGCTTCTTGTCGGGGTATTTGCTGGTAACATACTGTTCGTAACCGCGTCGGGCTACAAACTCTTCATTATATTTTACGATTTCTTCGATAATCATGGTTGTCTTCTGTTGGTTCTATGGGGTGCCGGGGCTGTCCTACAACGTGTCGTCGTCAATGGGCGGATGCTCCAGTTCTTTCAGATGCAGTATGTCTGTGGTCAGTTTGCTTAGTGCGTCCATCGGTATGCCTTCAGGCGAATACTTGAAGAACAGGTCGTTGTATATCACATCCTCCAGGAACTCAAAGAGCTCGTGGATGATGGTCCTGTGGTCGAAGGCGAGCACTGGCAGGTTGTCAATGTCAAACCACTGTGCCTCTGCGGCATCGTCGCTGCCCTTGACCTCGGCGAGGGCCTCAAAGGCGAAGTGCACTACGGTGATGACGCGCTCTCGTGGGTCGCGGTCTACGGCACTGTAGCTGCGGAATTGGAACACCTCGCCCAACGCCATGCCCGTCTCTTCCATCACCTCGCGCCGGGCGCAGGTCTCCAGGTCTTCATCTATCTCCATAAAGCCGCCGGGAAACGCCCAGCAGTCCTTATAGGGTTCGTTGCGCCGCTTGACGAGCAGCACGCGTAGCGTCTTGTTGGGGTCGTAGCCGAAGACGATGCAGTCGGCAGTGATTGCCGCATGCGGATATGGATAGCAGAATTTTGTCGGCTTGTTGTCGTTGTCCATGTCTGTCCTTTCTTTGTATATTGGTGAGACAAAGGTAGATATAAACCATCGAACTGCCAATCATTTTGCAGGGAAATTGTGTCTGTGCCGACATTTTTTTGCTGTCGCCAGATGCGGTGGTTGCCATTTCGACCTAAAAAACCATCGCGCTTTCTTTGTATTGTCTATGGTTTGCAGTACCTTTGCATAGGGTAGCGTCCACCGCGCCATGACCGACGGGCAAGTCGGCGAGGGCGAGGTGCAGGCAGACTGCCCTGACAGACATAATTCTACGTACACCGATGAACGACGACAGACTATACTTGCCTGCCGAATGGGCAGTGCAGAGCGGGGTGCAGCTTACCTGGCCCCACGCCGGTACCGACTGGGCTCCCTATCTCGACGAGATTACCGAGACCTATCTCCAACTTGCCGACGCCATCACCCGCCACGAGGCGCTGCTGGTGGTCTCGCCCGAGGTTGAACATGTGCGCTCTCTGCTTGAGGCTCGTCTCGGCCGTGCCCGCATGGCCCGCGTGGTCTTTGCCTGCTGCGACACCGACGACACCTGGGCGCGCGACCATGGCGCCATCACCCTCATGGGCGGCGACGAGCCCGTGCTGCTCGACTTCCGCTTCAACGGCTGGGGCGAGAAGTTCGGCTGGCAGCACGACAATGCCATCACCCGCCACCTCTGCGAGCAGGGCCTGCTCCACGGCAGCCGTGAAGACCATGACGACATGGTGCTCGAGGGCGGCAGCATCGAGAGCGACGGCCGGGGCACCGTGTTTACCACCAGCCATTGTCTGCTGGCTCCCCACCGCAACCAGCCCCTCTCCCGCGAGGAGATAGACGCCGAGCTGCGGCGTAGACTTCGCGCCCGACGCGTAGTGTGGATTAACCACGGCAATCTGGTGGGCGACGATACCGACGGCCACATCGACACCACGGTGCGCGTGGCTCCCCACGATACCTTATTATATATTAAGTGTAGCGACCAGGCCGACGAGCATTATGCCGACTTCTGCGCCATGGAACGCGAGCTCCAGGCACTGCGCACCGACGACGGGCGCCCTTACCGCCTCATCGCCCTGCCTATGGTCGACGAAATCAGATACGACGACGAGCGGCTTCCGGCTACCTATGCCAACTTCCTCATCGTCAACGGCGCCGTGATTTATCCCACCTATGACCAGCCCCACAATGACCAGGCGGCTGCCGAGGCTCTGCAGCAGGCTTTCCCCGACCACGAGCTCATCGGCATCGACAGCCGTGTCATCATCCGTCAGCACGGCTCCATCCACTGCCTCACCATGCAACTGCCCGAGGGCGTGCTCTGCCGATAAGCGTCATCACCCATCATCCCAGAAGAAATATAACACAGATAGATATGAAAGAACTGAAAGTAGGAGTGCTGCAACAGCACAACACCAGTGACATAGCCGACAACAAACGCCGTCTGGCCGAGGGCGTCAGGGCTCTGGCTGCCGACGGTGCCCAACTCGTGGTACTTCAGGAACTCCACAACTCGCTCTACTTCTGTCAGGTAGAGGATGTAGACAACTTCGACCTGGCCGAACCCATCCCCGGCCCGTCTACCGAGTATTTCGGCCAGCTGGCCCGCGAACTCGGCGTGGTCATCGTCACCTCGCTCTTTGAGCGCCGTGCCCCCGGACTCTATCACAACACCGCCGTGGTGATAGAGCGCGACGGCTCGATAGCCGGAACCTATCGCAAGATGCATATCCCCGACGACCCGGCTTATTATGAGAAGTTCTATTTCACCCCCGGCGACATGGGCTTCCACCCCATTGACACCTCGGTGGGCCGGTTGGGCGTTATGGTGTGCTGGGACCAGTGGTATCCGGAGGGAGCACGGCTTATGGCGCTCCAGGGTGCCGAGCTGCTCATCTATCCTACGGCTATAGGCTATGCAGCCAGCGACTCTGCCGACGAGCAGCAACGTCAGCGCGAGGCGTGGACCACCGTACAGCGCGGCCATGCAGTGGCCAACGGACTGCCTGTGGTGGCGGTCAACCGCGTGGGCTTCGAGCCCGACCCCAGCGGACAGACTCCGGGCATAGAGTTCTGGGGCTCTACCTTCGTGGCTGGTCCCCAGGGCGAGCTGCTCTATCGCGCTCCTGCCGACGGTGAAGAGCGCCGCATCGTAGACCTCGACCTCGGTCATAGTGAGCAGGTGCGTCGCTGGTGGCCCTTCCTGCGCGACCGCCGCATCGATGAGTATGGCGACATCACCCGTAGATATATCGACCGTTGACACCAGCTGTCCCATAACAAAGGCGCCGACTCTCCTGCGAGGGTCGGCGCCTTTGCCATTGGTGGTGGTGATGGGTCTATTCCTGATAGTCGTCTTGCTCGTCGGTGACTTCGGCTTCGTCGTTATAACCCTTGATGCCGAAGTTGGGGTCTATCTTGAGCATGGCGGTGACGATATAGGTCACCACGCAGCTTATCACCACGATGATGAAGAACATGCGGTAGCCCACAGCCTCCTGCAAGGCTCCGGCGAAGAAACCGGGAAGCATCATCGACAGCGACATGAAGGTGGTGCACAGCGCGTAGTGGCTGGTCTTGAACTCGCCACGGCTGTAGTAGATGAGGTACATCATGTAGGCCGTGAAGCCAAATCCATAACCAAACTGCTCGACAAACACGCATACGTTGACGATGGCAAGGTTGGGCAGCACGTAGCTCATGTAGATATATACCAGGTCGGGCAGCGTGATGGCGAGCACCATGGGCCACAACCAGCGCTTCAAGCCGTCTCGGCTCACGCACAATCCGCCGAGTATGCCTCCCAGGGTGAGTCCTATCACGCCCACCGTGCCCTGCACCAGTCCATACTCCTGCGGCGAGAGTCCCAAGCCGCCATTGCTCTCGTTGTCTACCAGGAAGAGTGCAGCCACCTTGGCCAGCAGACCTTCGGGCATGCGATAGAAGAGCATGAAGAGTATGCCTGTCACCACCTGCTTCTTGCAGAAGAATGTCCTGATGGTGTGCGCCAACTCGCCCATAATCTGCTGCGGCGTATTGGCGGTGTGTGCCTTGTCCGCCTTGGGCCTGGGCAGCACATAGCCATGCCACAGCCACAGGCCGATAAACAAGCCGGTGACGCCATAGAACATCAGACTCCACGAGAAGGGGATGCTGTTGCGGTAGATTACCTGCAGATTGCCGGCTACCATCACCAGCACGCCCTGGCCGAAGATGGTGGCCAGGCGGTAGAACGTGGAGCGTATGCCCACATAGAATGCCTGGTCGTTGGGCGTCAGTTCGAGCATGTAGAAACCATCGGCGGCGATGTCGTGGGTGGCGCTCGTGAAGGCCATCACCCAGAAGAAGAACAGGGTGCCCTGCAGCCAGAAGTCGGTAGGGATGGTGAATGCCACGCCGCCAAAGGCTGCACCCACCAGCAACTGCATGGTGATTATCCACCATCGCTTGGTCTTTACCAGGTCAACAAACGGACTCCATAGAGGTTTGAGCATCCACGGGAGATACAGCCAACTGGTGTAGAAGGTTATCTCGGCATTGCTCAACCCCATCTGCTTGTACATGATGACAGAGATGGCCATCACGGCCACATTGGGCAGTCCTTCGGCGAAGTACAGCGAAGGAACCCAGCTCCATGGCGATTTGCTATTGTTCATATCCAGTGTTTTAGTATATCTTCTTGATTTCGGCACCACGATAGTAGTGGAGCAGTATCTTGTCATAACTGTAGCCTTGTTCGCTCATGACGGCGGCGCCTATCTGGCAGAGGCCGACGCCATGACCCCAGCCTGCGCCGAGGATGTCGAAGCGCTCGGGCACACCATCGATGTCGCCGTGGGGTTCAACCACAAAGGCCGAACTGTAGAGGTGGCTCTCGCTGAGCGTACGGCGTATCTCGAGTTCCTTGCCGATGATGTACTGGCGCTTGGTGCCCACGATGCGCAGACGCGAGATGCGTCCGCTGGCGCCACGCTCCAGAGGCTCGAGCGCCACGATGTCGCCCATATCCATCTTCAGACGGTTGGCTATGAGTGTCTTCAGCTCCTGTTGAGAGTAGCTCACGCGCCAGCGGTAGAAGTCTTTGGTCTCCTGGTCATAGTCGTTGAGCACTTGAGAGAGTATGGTGGCGTCGGTGGTGTTGCAGAATGCGTCTGGGCTTTGCCTTATCCATGCCTCGGCGTTGGCCTCTATGGTCAGGTCTGGCTCTACAGCGTCGGTCTCCACGCCCTCGGCATTGTCGCGCACCGCCATGAGATAAGGTTTGTCTATATCCTCCCAGCAGTAACGGTAGCGTTCGGTGATGCTGCCACAACACTTGGAGAAGCGGGCATCGCATATCTCGCCGTCGTGTTGCAGTATCTGTCCGCCGGTGGCAGCCACAGCCTGTCGGGCCTTGTCGCTGGTCTCGCGGGTGATGCCCTGGTAGCGCTGGCAGTGGTCGTCGGCACACACGTCAAAGAAGGTGTGGTCTTCGCGGTCATACCAGCGGGTGAGTTCGTCATCGGTCTTGGTGAAGGAGAAGAAGCCCGAACCGCTCTTGCCGTCCATCTGCTGTCGCTTGTGCATCTGCGCGAGCAGCCAAGAGCGCGATATCACCGCGTGGGCTTTCAGCAGTTCGATATTGGATGTGGCGCTCATCTCGCTCGATATGACGCTCTCCAGGTAGCGTTCCACGGGTAGTTCGTTGATGGCACATATCTTGTCTTCCTCGACCACCAGTTTCAGCGTGCCGGCAAACACTTGCGTCTCGGTGCGCTCCCAGTGGAAGTTGACGCCGATGGTCACGTCGCTGAGGGCAAACGACGCATCCTCATGCTGTGGATGGAAGGTAAGTTGGCTGTACAGGTTGCCGTTCCAACTGATGCCGCCCTCGGCGAACTCCACTTCCTGTCTGCCCTCAATCTGCTGGCCCTTGGCCATATAAGGGCGGTTGAGGTCGAAGCAGATGCGCTTGGCGCTCACGATGCCTACCGACACCATGGGTTCGGCTGTGGCTTCGGGCTCGGCAACTGCCTCGGCGGCGGCAGTGAGGCGGGCGGTGATGCGTCCGAATTGCTCAGCCCCGACACCACACTCGCGGAGGATGGCTGCTGCTCTGTCGGCGTCGATACGGTCAAAGTCTGTCTGGCGTGGGGTGATGATGAGGCCGGCCATGTCTATAGCTCCTGGGCTGACCAGATACTGCGCGTCGCCCTCGGCCGTGTAGCAGTCGGGACGATGCTTGGCGCGGGGTATGATGACGCTGACGTGGCTCTCGTCCTGCTGCCATGAGATGACGTTCATCATGGGCTCGCCGCTATCCTTGTGGAGAGGCATAGCCTTGTAGATACGGTCAAAGAGAGCCTTGTCGGCGGTGGCGTCGGTGCTGACGATGGCCAGCAGCGGCACCACATATCCGCCCACGGCATAGATATGGTTGTCGTTGTCGTATTCATACACCATCTCTCTGCTGTTGGCCAACCTTGCCCAGTCGTTCTGTAGCGGCAGAAGGCCAGAGCATACGGCTTGCAGATGAGCGTGGTCGGGGGCAGAAGCTCCACAGTGGGGACCGTTGTAGAATACGGTGAGTTCGGGATAACGCTCTACCATGCGGAATATCTCGCCATAACACGTGCGTATGCGCTGCGGGTTGTGGCGGTTGAGGGGAATGGTAAAGTGGACGGGCAGAATGGGGAAGGGGTTGACCAGCAGCGTGAAGTCGTTGTCCAGGCGCTTGGCCATCTGCTCCTGCGGACGGTTGTCGGCGCAGAGGAAGCAGGGCCGATGGGCTATGCTGCGGGCATCGATGCGCGCACCGGTAGAGACCATGCGGGCAGGGTTGAACTGCACCTGCAGCAGCGTGTCGCCGCTACAGAGGCTGCGCTGCTCTACATGGTTGAGGTCGCGGAAGCGCTGGCGGGCGTCGCCCCAGAGCTCCAGCTGGCGGTCAATGAAGCGGTTGAGCTCGCAGCAGTTGCCCTCGGGCTGGCTGTTCAGCTGCTGGCGGGCTTCGAGCTCGATGGTGCGCAGCCGGTCTTTATAGAGATTGTTGGCATTCTGGCGTTCTATGCTGAGGGCGGCGTCTGAGTTGCCCTCCCAACGGCGGCAGAGATAGAGCTCGTCGTAGATGCGGCCTATGCGGTAGCGGCGGCTGATGGCCAGCCCCATAGCATAGTCCTCGCCATAACTGGTATTGGGGAAGCGTATCTCTCTGACCACGGGGGTGAAGAAGGCGCGAGGCGCCCCGAGCCCATTGATGCGCAGCGCATTGTTGGGCCCGTTGTGGTCTGTCCATTCCCGGTGGTCTATGATGCCCGGTGGCAGAGTGTTGAGGGCAAAGTCGCACATGCGGTAGGCGCCGATGACCATGGCGGCAGGCTGCTGGCGGAACTCATCGACCATGCTCTGCAGCGTGGAGGGCGAGGCATAGAGATCGTCGCTGTCCAGCTGTACGGCGAAGCGGCCGCAGCGGCTGTCATTGACGGCGGCGTTCCAGCATCCGCCGATGCCCAGGTCGTCGCGTTCGGGGATGAGGTGTATCAGTCTGTGGTCGCTGCGCGCCAGGTCATTCAGTATCTCGGTGGTGCCGTCGGTAGAGTGGTTGTCGACCACGATGACGTTGTAGTCAAACCGTGTCTGCTGGGCCAGAGCCGACCCCACGGCGTCGGCAATGGTGCGACAGCGGTTGTAGACGGGGATGACCACCGAGGCTTCGACGTCGAAGTCCTGCTCGTCCAGGTCTACAGGCTCGTAGCGATGGGTGTCTACTATCGCGCCCACAGCTTCGAGATGCCGGGTGGCTGCATCCTCCATCTCTATCTGGCGGTCGCGGTTGCGCGGGTCTACATAGTCAAACTGGCGCACACCGCTGGCGCGGCTGTCGGTCTGCTGCTGGGTGTAGAGATACTCGTTGAGGTGGGTGATGGCGGCTTGGCGCGAGATGTAGAGGCGCAGGTCGTACCACGCAGCCCATCGGTAGTCGGGGGCGGCGGGCTGCTGGGCCATATAGCCCTTGAGCAGCGCCGTGCTCACGAGCACAGCCGGTCCGAAGTCGAAGTCGTCGCGCAGCGCACCCTTCTGATAGTCTATCGCGGGGTGTGCCACCAGTTTGCCGTCGGCGGTGGCCATCCAGCTGTCGGCATAGACCATGCCCGCGCCGGTGTCGGCTGCCGTCTCCACCATGCGCTCTATGGCGTGGTCGCCCCATAGGATGGGCTGGGCCTTGAGCGTGAGCAGCACGTAGGGTGCCGTGGCACGGCGAGCTATCTCTGCCAGCGTGGCTGTCGACGTGAGCGACTCTGTTTCGATTACTTGTGCTTGGGGATATGCCTGTGCTGTCTGCGGCTCTATCATCAGGGTGATGTCTCTTACCGAGACGCTCCGTGAGAGGGTCTCTATCGTCGCCTCGGCGTCGCCAGCCGAAGCAATGGCTACAAAACAGTCTATCTGGTTTCTCATCATTTCTGTTTCTTATATATTAACAATATGTAAAGGTCGTATTTTTCGCCGAATTAAGCAAATTTTCGCGGCTAAAAAATACGACCTCGGTCAATATTGTGGCTCTGATGAGCACAGCGTCAAGCAAAGGGGAAGAGCAGGGGCAGTATGAAGGTCATCACGATGCCTATGATAATCTGCAGAGGCAGACCCACCCACACGTAGTCCATGAAGGTGTAGCGGCCCGCCTTCATCACCAGCGCGTTGGGCGGTGTGGAGAACGGCGAGGCAAAGCACATGCTCGCTCCCAGCGTCACGGCAAACATGAAGGAGTAGGGGCTCACGCCGGTCTGGGTAGCGGCAGCCATGGCTATGGGTGCCATGAGCACCGCCGTGGCGGTATTGCTGATAAACATGGTCATGAGCGATGTGGTGAAGTAGATGCCTGCCAGCAGGGCGTAAGGCCCGATGGCGCCCAGGCTGCTCACCAGATTTTCTGACACGATACTCGACACGCCCGTCTTCTCCAGGGCTATCGACATGGGCATCATGGCGGCTATCAGGATGATGCTCTCCCAGTTGATGGTCTTATAGGCGGCGTCGACGCTGCGGAAACAGCCCGAGAAGACCATGAGCAGTCCAGCCATGACCACGGCGATGACGGGGCTCACGGGGATGAAGTCGAATACCATGACCAGTATCATCAGCAGCATGATGGCTGCCGCCACGGGTGCCTTGAAGTCGAGCGACACCTTCTCCATCTGCTTGTCAGGGCGTCCCAGCACCACCCAGTTCTCGTTCTCGTGGTTCATCTGCATAATCTTGTCCCACTGGCCTTGCACAAGCAGTATGTCGCCATTGCGCAGACGGTGGTCGCTCAGCTCTTCCTTGATATAGTTTTCGTCGCGGCGTATGCTGAGGATGTTTACCGAATAGTCTTCGCGCAGTCTGGAGTCGCGTATGCGCACTCCGGTGAGCCGCGAGGTGGGCAGAACGATGATTTCGGAGATGCCGATGTCGTAGAAGTCCAGTCGGGTGGTCTTCATCCTTATCAGGTGATAGTCGCTGGCAAACCGCTCCATGGCATCCTTGTCGCCATAGAGGTAGAGTATGTCGCCCTGGGCGATGACGGTGTCTGCCCACGCCATACTCTGGCGTATGTCCATGCCGAGAGCCTTCTTCTTCTCGTTGCGTATCTCGAGTATGGTGAGTCCATACCTGTTCTGCAGGTCGAGCTGCTGCACACACATGCCTGCGAGCCCATTGTTCTTGTAGCCCACACGCAACTTGTACAGGTTGTCGTGCAGCTGGTACTGCTCGGCGAGGTCGTTGAGCGTCTTGCCGGCAGTTCCCTTGTGGTGCTTGCCCTTCTTCTTGATGAGCAGCAGACTCATGGGCAGCAGCACGGCTATGCCCAAGGCTATCACTATCAGACCGATGGGGAGGAAGGTGAAGAATCCGAGCGGTGCGAAGCCATGCTCTTCGAGGGTCTCGCTGATTACGAGGTTGGGAGGCGTACCTATCAGGGTGAGCATGCCGCCGAGGCTGCCCGCAAAGGCCACCGGCATGAGCAGACGCGAGGAGCGTATGCCCGAACTGGCTGCCATGCTCATGATGATGGGCATCATGATGGCCACGGTGCCGGTGTTGCTCACAAAGGCGCCGATGAACGAGGTGGCAAGGACCACATAGATGAAGGCGCGCGTCTCGTTGCCCTTGGCCATGCGCGATATGCTGTTGCCTGCCGACTGGGCAAGACCCGTCTGCAGGATGGCGCCGCCCACGACGAAGAGGCCGGCCATCATAATGACTATGGGAGAAGAAAAACCGCTTAATGCTTCGCTGGTGTTAAGAACTCCGGTAGCGGTAAGTACCATCAGGGCCGACAGGGCTACGACATCGCCACGTACGCGTCCCCAGACAAACATGGCTATAGTTACAATCAGAACAATTATAGTTATGGTCATGAATCAAACACAGATTAGTGGACTACAAATATACAATAATCCCGCCACAATCACGAACGCCGCCAGGGCGATGGCGTCTGATTTAATAAAACCTTAATAAGTTTTAGCAATTATTATTGTTTGGCTTGCGGTGACGGTCGTGACGGCGGCGAAGGTTGGCGTCGTCTCTTCTGCGTCTGTTTTTATCTCTCTGGTGTCGGACATCATCTCGCTCATTTCGGATGTCATCGTTCTGGTGGTGAATTTCATCTCTTCCGAGTCGGATGTCATCTCGCCAGTGATGCTGTTAAAGATGATTTCAGGGTTTGAAACGGTGATTTCACGCTTGGATATTATCGTTGCAGACACTGAAATCACCATTTCACGCCTTGCAATTATCCTGAAGGGCCTCTCCACGAACTTGCGGATGGTTGGCGTGGGCACCAATAAAAACTCTCTCCCGCTGGGGCTGGCATCGTGTGCCGTGTTGACCCCAGGGGAGAGAGTGACTTATTTTACTAATAACGCTATGTCTTTATCTGTGGCCACCGCCGAATGAACCACCGCCAGAACGGCTGCTTGAAGAGTGGCTGCCGCCAAAGGAGCCTCCTGCACGACTGCTGCCGCCACCGCGGTTGCCACCGCCGAAGGAGCTGCTGTTGCTGCTGCCACCCGAGCGTCCGCCGAAGCTGCTGCCCGAAGAGCGAGAGGGCTGCGAGGTGGATGGAGAGAAAGTGCGGCTGGGCTGGCTATTGGCGCGTCCGCCGAACGAGGGCGAGTTGTAGTCGCTGGAGCGGCGCTCTACGGTGGTGCGGGTCGAGCTGCGCACGCCTCCGTCGGCTCGGCTGCCGAATGTACGGTTGCTGCCGCTCACGCCCGAAGACTGCCGGTTGGCTCGTCCGCCAAACGAAGAGCTGCTGCTGTTGCGGTTGTACATCGGGTCGCTCTGCTGCGAGGCACGGCTGCCAAACGAGCGGTTGCTGCTGGAAGCGCCGGCAGACTGCTGATTGGCACGTCCGCCAAAGCTGCGGTTGGCATTCTCACGATTTATGTTGGATGAATTGTTGTTGCGTCCGCCAAAGGAGCGAGTGCCGTTGCCGAATTCGCCGCGGTCAAATCTGTCGCGCATACCGAAGCTCCTGCCGTTGTCACGATTGATGTGTCCGGCAAAACTGCGTCCGCGATACCAGCTGCGGTTGCCGTTGTTGTGCCAGCTGTGTCCGCCGCGATATACGGTGACAAAGTGGGGACAACCGAAGTAGTAATAGTCACGGTGAGGATAGCGAGCGTAGATACCGAAGTGCCAGTAGTAACCGTCCCAACTGAGCGGGCGGTAGAAGTAGTGGGCGGCGCAGAAAGCCCGGTACTGCCAGTCGAGGAGTATGTAACTCAGGTCCATATTGCGACGGGTCCAATAGACTCCGTAGAGGTCGTCATAAGTATTGATACCCATCAGATAGTCAAGGTTTATCTCGTAGGCAGCCTCATACTGAGCGTCGTTGAGATTGAGCTCGTAAGCCATCTTGTCGGTCAGGAACAGAGCCTGCTCGCGTGCCTGACTGTAACTCATTGCGCTGGCTGAAACGACCATTGTCATCATTGCCATCAGGGTAAATATATACTTTTTCATAATCGTAAGGATTTAGTTGTTTACTTTATCTGGTGCAAAGAAACAAAGAAAAAGCAAGGTGACAAAGGGTTTTTCCCTAAAGAGGGGGAGGAAAATCCCTACAATGCCGTATCGTTATCCCCGAGGGGGCTGCGGCTGGCGCAGGGATGACTGGCGCAGGGCGGGAGAGGAGATGGGCTTTTTTCGGGTTGGTTATAATAAATGTCGGGTCTGTGCGTTATATATATAATAAGGTGAAAAAATATCCACAGATGAAGATACTAAGACTTATAGTGGCGCTGATGCTGCCTGTGGCTGCCCATGCCCAGTATGTCTGGCAGGACGGCGCCGAGGCAGGTCGTCTTGACCTCTCTCGCGATGCCTCATGGCAGGTGGAAATGCAGGGCGGCTATGCCAAGGGCAAGACTCCGCTATGGCTCAATGCCAACCGTTATGGTCTGAGCACGCTGGACCGCGGCAATGGCTATCTGCGTGCCAGCGTGGTGCGCCCGTTGCAGGCAGACTCTGCCCGCCGCTGGGGTGTGGGCTATGGCCTCGACCTCGTGTGTGGTGTCAATTATGGCACCAACCCCATCGTGCAGCAGGCTTACGCCGAGGTGCGCTGGCTGCATGGTGTGCTCACCGTGGGCAGCAAAGAGTATGGCATGGAACTCAAGAACAACCGGCTCAGCAGTGGTTCGCAGACGCTGGGCATCAATGCGCGTCCCGTTCCCCAGGTGAGAGTGGCTATTCCCGAGTATTGGACGCTGCCCTTCGCCCATGGATGGCTACAGCTAAAGGGACACATAGCCTATGGCGCCATGACCGACGAGCGCTGGCAGCACGACTTTACCCACAGGCAGAAGCCCTATACCGACGGGATGCTCTACCACAGCAAGGCTGGTTACCTACGTATCGGCAAGGACGAAGACCTCTATCCCCTGTCGCTCGAAATAGGCCTCGAGATGGCTACCCAGTTTGGCGGCACATCCTATGAGCAGCAGGGCGACGGCTCGGTGACGATAAAAAAAAGCAAAAGGGGGCTGCGGTCCTTCTGGAACGCCTTTCTGCCAGGCGGCGGTGACGTGGGCGAGGGCAAATATGCCAACGTTGAGGGCAACCAACTGGGCAGCTGGGTGATGCGCGCTAACTATAACACCGACACCTGGCGACTGGGCATCTATGCCGACCACTTCTTCGAGGATCACTCGGGCATGCTGTTCATCGACTACGACGGCTACGGATCGGGCCAAGAGTATATGGTGAAGAAAGACTGGCGTTTCTTTATGTACGAACTGAAGGATATTATGCTCGGGGCCGAACTTAACCTGAAGTATGGCCACTGGCTGCGCAACATAGTGCTGGAGTATCTGTACACCAAGTATCAGAGTGGCCCCATCTACCATGACCACACCATGAATATACCTGACCACATAGCAGGCTACGATGACTACTACAACCATGGCACTTTCCTGGGATGGCAACACTGGGGACAGGTAATGGGCAACCCTCTGTACCGCTCGCCTATCTACAACGAGAACGGCCGCATCTATGTAGAGAACAACCGCTTTATGGCTTTCCACTTAGGAGTGGACGGCTGTCTGACCCCACGTATCGGTTATCGGGTGCTGGCCACCTACCAGGACGGTCTGGGCACCTACGACAATCCCTATCTGAGCAAGCACCACAACGTGAGTTTCCTGGTCGAGGCCAACTGCCACCTGCGCCATGGCTGGCAGCTGCGCGGTGCCTATGCCATGGACTTTGGCGCCATATTAGGTCACAACGCGGGCTTGCAGATAACCCTCAGCAAGAGCGGTCTGCTTAAACTGAACAACAAGAAATGACAATGAGAACACCTATTATATATAGTATGCTGGCCATAGTGGGCGCTGCCCTGCTGGCCACCTCGTGCGAACTGGAACATAGCAGCAACGGCAAGTTGGACGGTTTCTGGCACCTGGAGCGCGTAGACACCCTGCAGACAGGAGGTGTGCTCGACATGAGCCAGGTGTACTACTTCTGGGCCGTACAGGGCAAACTGCTGCATGTACGCAACACCGAAGACCCCTACACGGGCTATTTCTTCAGATTTCGCCAGACTGCCGACAGCCTTGTCCTGTCGCAGCCCCACTCTAACGGTGGCCACCAGAGTGGCAATGACGATGGCGACATTCCCATCACCGATGTAAAGGACTTGAGGCGTTATGGCGTGAACAGCCTGGAAGAACATTTTCATAAGGACCAGCTCAGCAGTTCGCGCCTCATCCTTTCGACCGATAAGCTGCGGTTGTATTTCAAGAAATTCTGACCTCTGACATAGCTATACTGATAAAGGCGGCCTATACGGGTCGCCTTTATTAATGTATAGGGGGCACAGGCCGCCGTCATCGGCAGTCGGCCTATGCGTTAACCGTCTTTATCTTACTGTTAAGTGCTATGTTAAAGAGGGTGTAGAGCGCCACGTCGGTCACAATGATGGCCGTGACGCCCATCAGGGAATAGAGGGCAAAGTTGAGAGCCAGGTAGGCCAATGAGATGGTGATGATAACGGCCAGCGCCTGGTGCATGGTACATCCAGCGCGCATCAGCTTGTGGTGTATGTGGCTCTTGTCGGCCTTGAAGAGGGGCGCATGGTAGTGCAAGCGGTGCAGGATGACACGCACCACATCGAATACGGGTACAATGAGCAGCGAGTAAGCCAACAACATACGCTGGGGATTGTAGGGCATGGCCTCGCCATTGACCATGGTAAACTTGACAAACAGGAAGCCCAAGATAAAGCCCAAGGTGAGGCTTCCGCTGTCGCCCATGAATATCTTGCGGTTCTTCTCGGCCTTGCCTAATATGTTAAAATACAGATATGGTATCAGCACTCCGGCCAGTCCGGAGATGATAATGCAGTAAGAGTTGAGCCCCTGATGGGCATAGCCGTAGAAAAAGCCTATCAGGGCTATAAAGGAAAGCCCCGCAGCCAGGCCGTCGATACCGTCTATCAGGTTGATGGCATTGCTGATAAACACGATGACAAACACGGTGAGCGGTATGCCTATATATAAAGGTATATCGTATATGCCGCAGAAGCCATACAGGTTATTGACCGACAGGCCGGCTACAGGCATCAGCACCGCAGCGGCCACCTGGGCGGCAAACTTAACCTTAGCTCCCAGGCCCACCAGGTCGTCGATGATGCCGACAACATATATGATGGTCAGACTGAAGAAGAAGAGGATAGACCATAGGTTGAGCGGCACCCGCTGCTGCAGCGCGGGGTCATTGTCCAACGTAAAGATAGCAATGAGAGCTGCTATCACCATGCTGGGTATAAAGGTGATGCCACCGAGCCTGGGTATAAGTTTATGGTGTAACTTGCGCTGGTTGGGAATATCGTATAGCCCCTTGGTCTTGCAGAAGTTGAGCGTAAGCGGTATGAATACAAATCCGCAGAGTACACTTATCAGAAAAGTGCCTAAATCCAGAATTATATCGATAGTCATCTTGTAGTTGTCTGTATATGTTACTATTGATATAACCCTGAATGGCGCTTTTTATTGCCCTCGCTGCTTCACTTTTTTCCTGCACCACTCGTGAAAGAGCAGCGATGGCAGGGTGGCCACTATCAGAGTGCAGCGCCATAGCTGCTTGCGCGGCTGGCTGAAGATGCGGTAGACAAACTCAAGATGGTGGCGCAACATCCACTGGGGAGCGCGCCGTTCGCCCTGACCGCTGAAAAACTTGAACGCGGCTCCTACGGCTATCATCACGCCATGCTCCAGGTGTGGTTTGAGCTTCGACATGAATATCTCTTGCTTAGGCGCGCCCAGCGCCACCCACACTATATCCGCCCCGTCGGCTGCGAGCATACGGGCGATAGCCGGGTAGTCAAAATCGTCGACTGCGCAGAATGGCAACTCATAGAACAGCATCTGCCCAACATCCGGATTAAGTCGGCCAAGTTGCTCGCGCAGAGCATCGAGGGTTGCCTGGTTGGTACCGAGGAAAGCCATGCGATAGCGCCGCTGGCTCACTATGTCGCGGAAGATGTCGCTGCCACAGTACTGACTATAACGGTGACCATAGAGCAGACGTAGGTAGAGCGGCACATAACTGCTGTCGCAGATGGCGAACATGCCACCGTCGACCACACGGCGATAAGCCTCATCGCGGTTAACGGTGTTGAGTATCACGCCATCAGCCACACATATATAGTCGGCCTGCCCACTGGCTATCTGCCGTGCTATGGCGCCATGAACCGCCGCCCTGTCAAATTCGTATCTTATGTTGAAGTAGGTGTTCATTAAAGAAATTGCTTTTGCAGTATTTGCACTATTTGATGTTCAAAATGAGCGAGGGTAAAATGTTCTCTAAATCTGTCGTAGCCACATTTTGCCATTTTTTCCCTTAACTGGGTATCTTTCAAAAGAACTGCTATTTTTTCTGATAAAGCAAAGGAATTGCCAGGTGGAACTATAAAACCAGTTTCTCCATCTTTTACTATATCTATCACTCCCCCGACATTAGAAGCCACTACCGGCAGATGAAACTGCATGGCCTCTAATAACACCAAGGGAAACGCCTCATTCAGCGAGGGGAACACAAAAATATCCGCATTAGCATATTCTTGCAGCTTCGCTTCTCCAAACTTGCTTCCATTGTATCTAACACAATCTTTCAGACCACGACTTAACAGTTCCTGATTAAATCTGTCTTTATCTACATCATTCGTCTCGCCGCCAACATAACTACAGCTAAAAGAGAAGCCCTTATCTTTTAATATCTTCAAGGCATCGAGCAGCACAAAGACGCCTTTTGCCTCTAACAGATTAGACAGAAAAAGTAGATGAGGTACCAGCCTGTCCTGGGCCATGTTCTTTGGAGCCAAGCCCATTTCTGGAATCCCATTAGGACATATATATACATCCTTACAAGATACATATCTGCTCATATCTTGATACAGTACATCTGCCAACAGAATGACCTTTATATTTTTGAAGAACTTCCGATACAACAAATTGTCCCAAAAGCAATCTTGACGTAAAGCCACACCGGTATTATGGTAATGAGCTATCACCCTACAGCCCATTCTCTTGATAAGCTGTACCACTATAAAATCCTTATAGAAGCCCATACCTTTAGCATTAGGTGTTACATAGACCAGTTCAGGGCTATAATGCCTAATATCACTAACAATACGGAGAAGCAGTTTGCAAAAGTGCCATAGTTTCGCCACACTACACTTACCAATATCCTGAATGGCGCTGGCAGTGGTCAAATTAATATAATGGCAACTAAAAGAGCGATTGACCAAGTTGCTATCGTGTATATATTTTCCCATCATTGCAGCTCCGTGTATAGGCGGTGGAAGATGCAATACAAACAATACAGATTTTTTCATATCTTCTCTATTTACCCCGTTGGCTAAACAAACTAAATTAACTACGACAACGTTTTTAAGTAATTAATGCCCATCACTAACTGAAATCAGTAACAGGGTATCAGTGTTATATAAAGATGCCAAGTTCCCTCAGGGCAGTATTCAAATCGCACGTTCTTACACCTATAGCATTACACGCATCTGGTATCATCACACGATTTCGCCGCTGGGGATTGCTTTTCTCGTATGTAACAAGAACCATGTCCCTTGCGGCAGCCGTCGCCACAAGGTACGAGTCTGCAACCTTTACATAATCGACTATCGCGGATTGAGAAAAATGAACCGCGCAATTTTGGGCCCAAGCAATAGTTTCTACCAGTTTGGCCATTACCGCCATATCCTGCGTCAAGAAAAAACCACGCGGTGCATTATTATGAATCCAATCAGTAAGTTCATCTCCGCCCCGGTCGATTTCGTCTTTTACCATGTCTATAGAATAAATGTTACCAGAGCTAATGAGCTCTACCATTTTGGTCCAAAACGTAGGCCAGACATCCATTGGCAAATTTTTCTTGGATTCTACAAATATATTAGTGTCGAATAAATACTCCATGTCTGCTAAATATTATTGGTCATAAAATTATCGTACGCCTTTCCGTATAATCCAGTTAAACGATACGCCTCAGTATAACTCAGTTGTTTGTTGTTGACTGCGTTTCTTACATGAATAGCGAAACTACGTCCCACTCTTTTTACACTTGTCGAATAAAAACTTCCCCCTGAAGAGCGCTTTTTGACTTGCATTGGACGCTGACTATACATTAACCAGAAACTTCTATAATCAGCATTAGACATGAGACCTAAATCATGAGCACGCCGAGCAACAACCAACTCGCTAACCTTAAAGCGCCGTGATGCCGATTTCGTGTCATCTGTCCAAATATCACGCAATACTGATGCTGGAACCAAGAACTCGGCAGCCACACTATCACAATAGTTTTCGGTAGCTTCATGATATAAGACCTCACTTCCAGCATGGCCTGCGCTCACACCATGCATAAGGTGGGCAGCTTCGTGTATAAGCGTGAAGAGTTGCGCAGTCTTGCTGTCTGCGCTATTAATAAAAATGTATGGCGCCTTTTTATTTACTAAAGCAAAACCTCGACATTCACTTACTTTTAAAGGCCTATGCGTATTGTTACCAACCACACCATTATAAGCAAGGAAAACACCGACATCCTCCAGCTTCTGCCCAAGAAGACTTACGGCAGCATCTGATGTCGCCAAGCTAAAGGCCCATATGCTATCAAGTTCCAAGATCGTTCTAAGTTTGTCAACGGCCTCACTTATAGAAGTGCGGTGAACAACTATAGAATCTATAAAATCACATGTATCAATTTCGTTCTCTTCCAGATATTCTTCCAGCCATTCCTGTCTTGCCTGAACATTCATCACCGTGTCATATACATTCAAATCAAAATGGTTCTGCATCCCTGCTTCACCACGGAACATGGGGAAAGGAATATTTTCTATGGGCAAATTGCTCATAAATAGATACCCAAAAGGAACATAGAACTTCGCAGCGAAAGCCTTCAGCTGACTCAAAGTTGGCAGTTTCCCTTGAGACAACCAGCCATTAAGCAAAGGAAAAATCTCTATCGCTTTTTCTTCACTAACACCAGCTCGTTGTATAACCCAACGAAGCAATTTTGGTTGAATATTTAATCTTTCTACAGCCATAATGCGTTCTTTGCTAAGCAAAAATACTACAAAAAATCGAAAGAGAAGCCGAAAAAGCCTCAAAACAACACATCACCAACAAAAAAACACTATTTAATACGTTTCGGAAGAGACTTTGTGATACCCTGCCAGCCAAAGATATTTCCACCGTCACACGTCTGCGCCCTGCCAGAGTTTCCACATAACACTACTAAATAATTTCTATTTATAATATCATTCTATCCAAGCTGTCAACTAATTGCCGTAGACATTCCTTGAAGTTCTCTTGCATTAAAGACTCTCTTAATCTAAGTGGGAACTGTATTTTTTCTGTATTATTTGTAATTAGCCTAAGTCGTTTAATATACAATTCTTCGTCTACAGGGTCTATTACAAAGCCATTAACTCCCTCTGTTACCAGGCAATTACTCCCTGCATCTTGGCTTATAAGCACCTTACATCCTGCGACAAGAGCCTCATTCGTAACAGCGCCAAATGCTTCTTGTAGACTTGGCAATGTAAACACATTAGCTATATTATACCATGCGTAAAGTCTTTCTCCTTCAAGCCGTCCTGTAAATATAATATTTTCGTGATTATCAGCTATTCGTACTAACTCATTATATTCAGGACCAGAACCAACTATAACCAAATACAAGTTTTCAATACGAGCTTTTTTGAAACATCGAATGATAAAGTCTATATTCTTAATCGCGACCAAACGTCCAACAAACAATAGAACTTTTTTATTCAAAAGATGGTAACGACTTATATACCCTTCGCTAATATTCAGAGAGCTCCTAAGTTTATCTCTATACAATTCATCATCCCTGATAATAGGAAAATATATTGCTTTAGTATATTTCTCCTGATACCATAGACACACTTTTGGCTCCACACAAATCAGCCCGTCTAACATTGGGGCTATAATGCTTATTGCCTTCTCGTGCTTCCAGGTAAAGTGATTTCCCTTAGCTACCATGTTATAGCTATCGTCTACCATACTTACTATTTTGTACCTTTTTCTTAGTATCATTCGGTGGATTAATGCCACTATCGTAGGCACTCCATACTCATTGGTCAATACGACATCTGAGGCAGAAAGAGATAGCTGGGCCCATAACATCTTTATCCATTTTATAATCCCGACCTCTTCTTTTACTATATAGTGGGGAGTGAAAACAAACTGCTCTTCTATCTTAGCATAATCAAATGTTTGGTTTTTCAGATTTCGCCAAAACAAGCAAATAGTCGCATCATAATGTGTTGCCAACTCGTTAAACAAATCGACACGATATGGGGCTATTACAGGGTGAAAGACAAGTATCTTCTTTTTCATTTCCAAAAATACAATAATGACGGATAAGTTATAACATTTATAATATCCGTATATTTGAATACTCCAAAACTATAATAGTAACAGAAATATGGAACCAAGGCGATACAAAGAACACCTTCACATGCTGCTTTGTATTTGAAACTACACTTATTAAGGAATATCAGCAAAAGAACACTTTGAAACGTATAAATAAAGAACTGATAACGCATACAAAGGAAATATGCTTGACCAAAATTTAATATTAAGAGAAATACCATCAATATAACAACAACATTAACAATTCCAAAAGATTCTTTGGTAATTGTATCTTGTTGCTTTTTAATGTAAATGTATATAGCCTGTACTATAATAAGAACAGTGAGGATGTAGAACTGAGCATTCAAACCTACATCTGTTTGCCAGCTATCTGTGCCAGTCAGTTGCTTTGTATCATTGAGGCGCATAAAAATATAGCCAACAAATATTATCTTTGAAAACAAGCCTGATAAAGACATAAACAAAACTGCTAATACTATAATGGTTAACCCTAATAATAAGATTCTCTTGGGTGATAGTCTTTCTCGTATAAAAGGAATTACACCCATTCCTATAACTGGGATAGAAGCGCTATGTACTCCAACAGACAAAACAGCCAGCATCCATTTTTTCTTCTTCTCGTAAAAAAGGTAAACCAGGAATAACAGGGCGAATGACTGGGATATGCTCTGACGTACCATATTGCCATTCATAGCAAATGTCTGAAAAAACAAAGCTGTAAACGCAATAGCCGTTACAACATCTTTTTTAGATGCACTTATATTTTTAGCCGTAACTATAATCGCCTCGTAAAGCACTGCATAACTTACAGTTGTAAAGAATGTAACAAAAACAGCCCAATTAGCATGGGTTAATCTACTAAACAGCCATGAGAATGTAAAATATATCGGCTCTTTCTTATTTTCTATGAGATAACCAATATATGAATAGTCCAAAGCACTCTCATATATTTCCTTATAAGCAAGAAAATCGCCTGTTAACTCTTTTGTCGTATTAATCAAGCCCAGAAACAAAGATATAAGGATACCCAAGGTACGGATATGCCCCCAAGTAATCCTCCCCCTACTATTGTATAGTATCCAGAATAACGACACTGTGCCCATGAGTGGGCTAAAATAATATATAAGAGCTATAAGTATTACCATGGCCTATCTATTTCCTTATATTTTTATTATTGTAACAATATACGAGTGC
>NZ_NPJK01000064.1:0-56373 GCF_002251285.1 Prevotella sp. P5-64 | reverse complement strand
CATCTGCAACGCGAGAATGGTGGGGGTTGGGCGGTCTTTGGCTGCCTTGTCCGTCGTAGACGGAGGGGGAAGAGGCAGAAATCGCTGTTTTTTAGCGTAAAATAACAATAAAAGGCGCAGATTGTTCGTTTGTTATCATTTTATTGGCTATCTTTGCACGGAAATTTAAAAATGGCTCATTTCGACCACATCACGAGTAGGAAGAAAGGGATTTTTAGATGCAAAAATTAAAACAATAACATTTTTTAGATGAACGTAATTACGAAAACAGTTCAATTGCCTGATGGAAGAACCATCACAATTGAGACCGGAAAGGTTGCAAAACAGGCTGACGGTGCCGCAGTACTCCGTATGGGCAACACCGTGCTTCTCGCAACTGTTTGTGCAGCTAAGGACGCAGTTCCGGGTACAGATTTTATGCCTTTGCAAGTAGATTATCGCGAGCAGTACAGTGCCGCAGGCCGTTTCCCCGGCGGTTTCACCAAGCGTGAAGGCAAGGCAAGTGACAACGAGATTCTTACCTCTCGTCTGGTCGACCGTGCCCTCCGTCCCCTCTTCCCCTCCAACTACCATGCCGAAGTGTATGTACAGGTTATGCTGCTCTCTGCCGACGGTGTAGACCAGCCCGACGCTCTTGCCGGTTTTGCCGCATCAGCCGCTATGGCCTGCTCCGACATTCCCTTCGAGCACACTATCTCTGAGGTTCGCGTAGCCCGCATCAACGGCGAGTTTGTCATCAACCCCACCTTCCAGCAGATGGAAGAGGCCGATATGGACTTGATGGTAGGTGCCACCAAGGACAACATCATGATGGTGGAAGGCGAGATGAAGGAAGTATCTGAGCAAGACCTCATCGGCGCCCTCAAGGCTGCTGCCGAGGCCATCAAGCCTATGTGCGAGCTGCAGGACGAGCTGTCCAAGGAACTGGGCAAGGACGTGAAGCGCGAGTACTGCCACGAGGTCAACGACGAAGAGCTGCGCGAGCAGATCAAGAGCGAGCTCTACGCCCCCGTATACGATGTCAACAAGCAGGCGCTGGAGAAGCACGCCCGTATGGACGCCTTCGACAAGATTATCGCCGACTTTATGGAGAAATATGACGCCGCCCATGCCGACCTCTCTGCCGACGAGCTCGAGGAAAAGCATGCCGAGGCCACACGCTACTACGACGACGTGATGCGCGATGCCATGCGCCGCTGCATCCTCGACGAGGGTAAGCGTCTCGACGGTCGCAAGACTACCGACATCCGCCCCATCTGGTGTGAAGTGTCTCCGCTGCCCATGCCCCACGGTAGCGCCATCTTCCAGCGCGGTGAGACCATGTCGCTCTCTACCTGTACTCTGGGTACCAAGCTCGACGAGAAGCTGGTAGACGATGTGCTGCAGAGAGGCTATCAGCGCTTCCTGCTCCACTACAACTTCCCTCCCTTCTCTACCGGTGAGGCCAAGGCTCAGCGCGGTGTAGGCCGTCGCGAGATTGGTCACGGCCATCTGGCATGGCGCGGTCTGAAGGACATGATTCCCGCCGACTTCCCCTACACCGTACGTCTGGTAAGTCAGATTCTGGAGTCTAACGGCTCATCGTCTATGGCTACCGTATGTGCCGGTACGCTGGCTCTGATGGATGCCGGTGTGCCTATGAAGAAGCCCGTTTCGGGTATCGCTATGGGTCTTATCAAGAACCCCGGTGAGGACAAGTACGCCATCCTGAGCGACATCCTCGGCGATGAGGACCACCTGGGCGACATGGACTTCAAGACCACTGGTACCAAGGACGGTCTTACTGCCACTCAGATGGACATCAAGTGCGACGGTCTGAGCTTCGAGATTCTCGAACAGGCTCTGATGCAGGCTAAGGCCGGCCGCGAGCACATCCTCAACTGCATGATGGAGACCATCTCCGAGCCTCGTGCCGAGATGAAGCCTCAGGTTCCACGCATCGTTGCCTTCGAGATACCCAAGGAGTTTATCGGTGCCGTGATTGGCCCTGGTGGCAAGATTATCCAGCAGATGCAGGAAGATACCAATACCACCATCACCATCGACGAGGTTGACGGCGTAGGCAAGGTACAGGTATCTGCTCCCAACAAGGACGCTATCGACGCCGCTCTCGCCAAGATCAAGGCTATCGTGGCCATTCCCGAGGTGGGCGAGGTCTACGAGGGTACCGTACGCTCTATCATGCCCTATGGCTGCTTCGTAGAGATACTGCCCGGCAAGGACGGTCTGCTGCACATCAGCGAGATTGACTGGAAGCGCCTGGAGACTGTAGAGGAAGCCGGCATCAAGGAAGGCGACAAGATCAAGGTCAAGTTGCTCGAAATAGACCCCAAGACCGGCAAGTACAAGCTGTCACGCCGTGTGCTGCTCGAGAAGCCCGAAGGCTATGTAGAGCGCGAGCGTCGTCCTCGTCGCGATGGCGAGCGCCGCGGTCACGGCCAGCGTCAGCCCCGTCACAACGACAATCAGGAGTAATCCCTGAAAGAGGATTTTCATTGACATATGAGCCACTGCTTTGCCTATAGCGCAAGCAGTGGCTCTTTTAGTTGGCCGGCACGGATAAAATATAAGCCAAATGATTTGGCATTGAGGGTGAAAAGATGTACTTTTGCAATAAAATATAACCTAAATGAAAAAATTATTCGTATTGATTTTCATGGCGGCGCTCACGATGGCCGCCACGGCGCAGAAGGAACCGCAGTATATCTCCTCTTTCAAGTATGACAAGCGTGTCCACGACTTCGGTACCATCAAGGAGAAAGACGGCAAGGTGAGCCATACCTTCACATTTACCAACACCAGCATACTGCCGGTGGTCATCAGCGACGTCAACTCGTGGTGTGGATGTACCACCGCCGAATATACCAAGACCCCCATCCTGCCCGGCAAGACCGCCAAGGTGACGGTGACGTTCAACCCGCTGTCGCGCCCAGGCAAATTCAGCAAGGAGGTGGTGTTAAACCTCGACGGCAACAAGGGTTTCACCCGCGTATGGATCAAGGGCAACGTCATCCCCTACCGCCACCCCGTGGGCGAGGACTATCCCTACGCCTTCGGCGAAGGGCTGCACATGGGCTTCAAGGTCTACCTCTTCCCGCCGCTCGCCGAGGGCAGCACCTACAGGCTGGAGCAGCGCGTGTCTAACGAGACCGACAAGGAGATGACCGTAGAGTTTGAGCGATGGCCCAACAACACGGTGCTGAAGATGCCCTCGAAGATAACGCTCAAGCCCAAGGAGCGCACCACGTTCAAGGTGAGCTACACCGCCCCTGTGAGCCACTATGCCGACCGCCACATCTATGTGCGCGTGAAGGTGAACGGCAAGCAGGTGAAGCCCATCCTGGTGAAATGGTTGGGCTCGGAACAGAGATTTACCAAATAAGCAATGATAACTATGAGTATTAAGCAGACTGTAATGTCACTGTTAGGCTGCGTGATGGCCGTCCAGGCCGCCGCCCAGACAGCTCCGGCGCCCATCGCGCCGCTGCCCTCCAAGCACCAGGTGGCTTGGCAGCAGATGGAGACCTATGCCTTCATCCACTTTGGTCCCAACACCTTTGGCAACCGCGAGTGGGGATATGGCGACGCCCCGTTGGAGAGTTTCAACCCTACCCGCCTCGACTGCGAGCAGTGGGCCAAGACGCTCCACGACGCCGGCATGAAGGGCATCATCATCACCGCCAAGCACCACGACGGCTTCTGCCTCTGGCCCACCAAGTACACCGACTACAGTGTGCGCAATACCCCCTACAAGAACGGCAAGGGCGACATCGTGGGCGAACTGTCGGCAGCCTGCAAGAAATACGGCCTCAAGTTTGGCGTCTATCTCTCGCCCTGGGACCGTCACCAGGCTTTCTACGGCACTCCCCTGTATGTAGAGTACTTCTACGCACAGCTCGAAGAACTGCTCACCCAGTATGGCGACATCTTCGAGATATGGTTTGACGGTGCCAACGGCGGCGACGGCTATTACGGCGGCGCACGCGAAGAGCGCACGATAGACCGCCGCACCTATTATAATTTCCCGCGCGCGTGGAAGATGGTCGAGCGTCTGCAGCCCCAGGCCATCATCTTCTCCGACGGCGGCCCCGGCTGTCGCTGGGTGGGCAACGAGAAAGGCTATGCCCACGCCACCAACTGGTCTTTCCTGCGTGGCAACGAGGTCTATCCCGGCTACAGCCGATACTGGGAGCTGCAGCAGGGCCACGCCGACGGCGACACATGGACTCCTGCCGAGTGTGACGTGTCGATACGCCCGGGATGGTTCTACCACGAGAGCGAGGACAGTAAGGTGAAGACGGTAGACTATCTCACCGACCTCTACTATCGCAGCGTGGGCCACAACGCCACCTTCCTGCTCAACATGCCCGTGGACAAGGAAGGACGCATCCACCCCATCGACTCAGCCCGTGTCGTGGACTTCCACAAGCGCATCTGCGCCGAGTTTAAGACCGACCTGCTGGCCAAAGCCAAAATCAAGGCCTCCAATGTGCGTGGCAAGCAGTGGGGCACCGCCAATCTTACCGACGGCAACTATGAGACCTACTGGAGCATCAGCGACGGCACCGACAAGGCCCAACTCACCATCACCCTGCCCCGCAATACGCGACTCAACCGACTGATGCTGCAGGAGTATATCCCCCTGGGCCAGCGCGTACAGCGCTTCAGCGTGTCTTACCTCAAGGGCAAGGAGTGGGCTCCGCTCTCCGTGGGCGAAGAGACTACCACCGTGGGCTACAAGCGTCTGCTGCGCTTTGCCACGATCGAGACGCGCCAAATCCGCATCAGCTTCGACGCCATGCGCGGCCCCATCTGTCTGAGCACCGTGGCTGCCTATCTCGCCCCCGAGACCAAGGGCGCAGAGGCAAAGAAGGAAGAGGTGAAGGGCGTAGACTTCACCGCCACCGCCGAGGGCGACAACGTGGTCACCTTTGACCTGGGCGGCGAGCAGGAGATAGGCTCTTTGCGCTATCTGCCCCAGCAGGGCGACGACCGCAAGGGACTCGTGGCCAACTATGAGATATATGCCGGTATGGAGAAAGACGCCATGCAGCGCGTGGCTGAAGGCGAGTTCTCCAACATACGCAACAACCCCGTGATGCAGGAAGTATTCTTCACTCCCACCCACTGCCGCTACGTGCAGCTGCGTGCCACCCGCATGGTGAATGCCGGTGAGAAGATAGCTTACCAGCAAGTGATTATCAGATAACATCTAATAAATATTGACCTATATGAAAAGAATGATTATGACCGCAGCCATCGTCTGCATGGCCGGCATCCAGATGATGGCGCAGCCGAAGTTGCCCTACCGCAACGCCTCGCTGCCCATCGAAGAGCGCGTGAGCGACCTGCTGTCGCGCATGACGCTCGAGGAAAAGGTGGGACAGCTGCGCTGCACCCTGGCTTGGAACTACTACGACATCAAGGGCAACAAGGTGGTGCCCTCGTCCACATTCATGAAGGACATCGCCGAGGGCAACATCGGCATGCTGTGGGCCACCTACCGCGCCTGTCCCTGGACACGCAAGTCGCTCGCCACCGGACTCACGCCCACGCTGGCAGCCAAGGCGGGCAACGCACTGCAGCGCTACGTGATAGAGCACACCCGTCTGGGCATCCCACTCTTCCTCGCCGAAGAGGCACCCCACGGCCACATGGCGATAGGCACCACCGTATTTCCCACCGGACTGGGTATGGCTGCCACATGGTCGACAGCCACAGCCGAGGCTGCCGCCCGCGTCACCGCCAAGGAGGTGCGTCTGCAGGGCGCACACATCAGCTACGGCCCCGTGCTCGACATCTCGCGCGACCCACGCTGGTCGCGCGTCGAGGAGAGCTATGGCGAAGACCCCGTGCTGACGGGCGAGATGGGTGCAGCCATCGTGCGCGGACTGGGAGGCGGCAAACTGTCGGCCCCCTACGCCACCCTCGCCACGCTGAAGCACTTCATCGCCTATGGCACCACCGAGGGTGGCCAGAACGGCAACCCCTCTATCGTGGGCGAGCGTGACCTGCTGCAGACCTTCTTCCCCCCGTTCAAGAAGGCTGTCGACGCCGGCGCTCTCTCGGTCATGACATCCTACAACTCGCTCGACGGCATCCCCTCGACAGCCAGCGGCGAGCTCTACAATGACATCCTGCGCCGCCAATGGGGCTTCCGTGGCTTTGTCGTTTCCGACCTCTACAGCATCGACGGCATCTGGGAGACCCACCATGTGGCGCGCGACCTGCAGGAGGCTGGCGTGATGGCGCTGCGTGCCGGAGTGGACGAAGACCTGGGTGGCAAGGCCTACGCACAGCTCATCGCCGCCGTCAAGGATGGCAAGGTGAGCGAGAAGGAGATAGACCAGGCTTGTGTCCGCATCCTGAGGCTCAAGTTTGAGATGGGCCTCTTCGAGCATCCTTATGTCGACGTCAAGGCAGCAGCCGAAGTGGGCTGCGCCGACCATGCCGCCGTGGCTCTCGATGCCGCCCGCAAACTGGTGACGCTGCTCAAGAACAAGGACAATACGCTGCCGCTGCGCCGCGATATGCGCGTGGCTGTGGTAGGCCCCAACGCCGACAACGTATATAATATGTTGGGCGACTATACCTCGCCTCAACCCGACGGAAAGGTGAAGACCGTGCTGGCGGGCATCAAGGCCAAGATAGGCGAGGGTCAGGTGGAATATGTCAAGGGCTGTGCCGTGCGCGACACCAACAACTGCAACATCGAGGCTGCCGTAGAAGCTGCCCGCCGCGCTGATGTGGTGGTGGCAGTTGTGGGTGGCTCGAGTGCCCGCGACTTCAAGACGAGCTACAAGGCTACCGGTGCTGCCGAGGCCGATGTCAAGTCGGTAAGCGACATGGACTGCGGCGAAGGCTACGACCGCGCCACGCTCTCGCTGCTGGGTCGCCAGATGGAGCTGCTCCAATCGCTGCGCAAGACAGGCAAACCCATGGTGGTCATCTATATCGAGGGTCGTCCTATGGACAAGTCGTGGGCTGCCGCCAATGCCGACGCGCTGCTCACCGCCTACTATCCCGGTCAGGAGGGTGGTACCGCCGTGGCCGACGTGCTCTTCGGCGACTACAATCCCGCCGGCCGTCTGCCCATTTCGGTAGCTGCCAACGTGGGTCAGCTTCCTGTATATTACAACAAGCGCGCTCCCAAGCCCCACAACTACGTGGAAATGTCGGCAGCGCCACTCTACGCCTTCGGCTATGGCCTGAGCTATACGCAGTTTGCCTACAGCAACCTCGCCATCGCCAAGAAAGGCGATGCCTACAGCGTCACCTTCGACATCAAGAACGTAGGTGAGCGCGATGGCGAGGAAGTGGCTCAGCTCTACATCCACGACCAGGTGGCGTCGGTGTCGCAGCCGCTGTTGCAACTCAAGAAGTTTGACCGTCTGTCTATAGCCAAGGGTGAGACCCGCAAGGTGGAATTCATCCTCACCGCCGAAGACCTCGCCATCATAGACCGCAATATGAAGAGTGTGGTAGAACCCGGCGACTTCGACATCATGGTCGGCGGTTCGTCAGACAATCTCCCCCTGCGCGGAGTGCTCACTGTAGAGTAGGCCGCCAAAGGCCATCAAGCCATCGATAATCTGCCCAAGCACGGCAGACCCCCATACGCCAGCAGGGCTGGGTTCTGAACGAGGAACCCAGCCCTGCTTGAATACGGTCGACAGAAGAATCAGGATATTCTCACAACGAGCATAACCAAGGAGCTACTGGAGCTCGCATGCGAGCCATACTTCAACCTTTTCTTTGCCATTATCGCTCTCAATGTAATGCCTTATCTCGTTGAAAGCAGATGTTTGCTGATTTATTCTTTGAATATCCATGTTATAATAATTCTTTGTTTTCTTTTTCCTCACCAAACGCCTTTATCTCGTCAGCAAGGACTTTCTGTAATTTCTCTTTCGGTACTATCAGCTGATAATCTGCCACTCCGATAGGCTTTCCCATATCTTCAAGTGCCAGTTCCACCTCTACCCGGTCTTTCTCCGCACAAAGTATGATACCTATGGAACGGTTCTCGTCTGCACCACGTTCAAGGCAGTCAAGCAGAGACAGATAATAGTTCATCTTACCTGCATACTCTGGTTTGAAAGCACCTATCTTCAAGTCAACAGCAACAAGGCAGCGTAGTCCACGGTGGAAAAACAGCATATCTACCTTACTTTCTTTGCCATTGTATTCCAGCACATGCTGGTTTCCGATGAATGTAAAACCACTGCCGAGTTCCATAAGGAAACGGGTAATAGCTTTTACAAGGCGGTCTTCAAGTTCAAGTTCCAAAAGGGGGCTTGTCACTCCTAAGAAGCCGAGATTGTAGCTGCTGCTAAACACCTCGTTAGCATACTGCGCTTGTTCGGCAGGAAGAGTGCGGTCGAAATTGTTGTCTACTTGTACCAATGCCTTTGTCTCATACATTTTGAGTTTAATGGCATTGAGCAACAAGTCGCGATTCCAACCTTTAGTTACGGTTTCCTGCGCATAATATAGCGTGGTCTCATCATCCAGTCCCTTGCTCAACAACAGCAGATTGTGCGACCAAGGCAAAAGTGCAACGGAGCGTAGCACTTTTTCATCATGCCCAGCGTAACGCTCATAGAACTTTTTCATATACCACAGATTTCGTGGCGAAACACCCATCTTCGGATATCGTTCTTTCAGGTCTGCTGATAACCGTCTTACAACGCTGTCACCATACCCACTTTCAATCTTGCGTTCATGAAGCATTTGACCAATCTCCCAATAGGCAGTAGACACATAGCCATTGATGTGTCGGGCTATTTCTGTCCGTGCCTGTTCAATTACTGCGACAGCATGTCGCAGCAATTCGGCATAATCGCTGCTCTCTATTGAGAGTTTGTTGTCTTTATTGTTTGTTGTCATTTTATCAGTCTAATTATCTTCCCTGGGAAGGTCTGTTACATCTACTTCAAACTGTTTGGCTATCTTCATAAGATTGCACGTGGCTGGCGCCGCCATCAATCAAAACTTCACGCAGACCTTCTTGCCTTGTGGCAGCTGAACGGTCTGCTGACAGTCGCCGAAGACGATGTCGAAGGTGCCGCCTGTGGGAGAAGAGAGGGTGGCAGCGAGGCTGTTGGCGCTGAGAGTCCAGTCGATATCGACGGTCACGTTGCCGCGGGCGCGAAGTCCCTTGACGCTACCCTTGTCCCAGGCCTGCGGACAGGCGGGGAGCAGGGTGATGGTGCGACCCTTGCTCTGCAGCAGCATCTCGTTCATACCCGAGAGACCACCCAGGTTGCCGTCAATCTGATAAGGCGGGTGCGTATCCCAAAGGTTGTAGAGCGTGCCCGTACGCAGCAGGTTCTGCAAGAGGGCGTAGGAGCGGTTGCCGTCACGCAGGTGCGCCCAAAGGTTGAGCTTCCAACCCATACTCCAGCCGGTGGAGAAGTCGCCGCGATGGTCGAGCACCACACGGGCAGCCTCAGCCAGTTCGGGGGTAGCCTTGACAGAGATGTCGTGACCGGGGAAGAGGCCGAAGAGATGGTTGGTATGGCGGTGGTTGTCCTTGGGATTGTCGATGTCACGCGACCACTCCATCAGCTGACCATATCTGCCGATGCGGTAAGGCTCTATCTTGTCTCTCACCTGCAACCACTCCTGACGGTCGGTGCTGTCTACGCCCAATACGCGTGAGGCGCTGATGGCATCGGTGAGCAACTGGCGCGCTACGGCATTGGCAAAGGTAGCACCCTTGTCCACAGGGCCATGTTCGGGCGAGGTCGACGGGGCTGCGGTGTAGAGTCCGCTGGGCTGGAGCCAGAGATAGTCGCACACAAACTGCGCGCTCGACTTGAGCAACGGATAAGCCGTCTGCTTCAGATAATCGCGGTCGAGGGTATATTCGTAATAGTCCCACACATGCGTAGCGAGCCAGGGGCCATTGATGGCGGCAAGATTCCAGTTCACGCTCTCGCTCTTGGAGGGAGCGGTGAAACCGAAGATATTGGTTGAGATGTTGGCAGTCCATCCACGGGCGTCGTACATGGTCTTTGCCGTGCGCTGTCCGGGCTCATAGATAGAGCGGAGATAGACATTGAGAGGCTCGAAGCACTCAGCCAGGTTGGCAGAGCATACGGGCCAGTAGTTCATCTGAATGTTGATATTGTTGTGGTAGTCACAGTTCCACGGACCCTTGACGCCACGGTTCCACATACCCTGAAGGTTCATGGGCATGGTCTCACCTCGCGACGACTGGATGATGAGGTAGCGGGCAAACTGATAGTAGAGCATCTCGAGCCAGGCATCGGCCTTGCCCTCACGATAGCGGTCTATACGCTCGTCGGTAGGGATGTCATTGCCGCCCTTCTTGTCGGCCATCTGGCGCAGGTCGATGCTCACGCGGTCGAAGAGCTGGGTATAGTCGTCGACATGGCGGCGCAGCAGCTGACCCCACTTCTTGTCGGCGGCGCCCTTCATGCTGAGCAACGCCCAGGCTCCGGCGTCCTTGCCATAATAGGTGTAGGGGTCAGTCAGCACGGGAGTGTAGTTGGGCTTGTAGCCGGTGGCGGCGGTGATGATGAAGTCTACCTCCGAGGCGTCGCGCACGGCGATGTGTCCGTCCTCATACTTCACGCTACCGTCCTTGACGCGGGCCTGGATGCGGATGACGTAGGGCAGCTTGTTGTTGTTCAGATGTGCGGTATAGACGAGTCCATACTCATCGGTAGCCCAACTGCCGGTGGCGTGGGGATTGGGCTTGTACACCCAGTCGAGGTTCTGGCGCTTGCCACGGTTGGCGCCGTAGTGCATCACCATGAGTTGGTCGGGATAGGAGACAAAGTAGGTGCGGCGGTAGGTGGCACCCTGATACTTGAACGAGGTATGGCTCACAGCCTTGTCGAGCAGCAGACTGCGACGGAAGTCGCTGCAGTCTTCATTGGCAATACCGGTAGAGACATACATCTCGCCCATGGTCGTGAAGGTACCGAAGCGCAGCGTGTCGGCAGTGCCATTGTCGGCGATGGCTCCCGAGAAGGCGCGGCGGGTGAGCGAGTCGGCACGCAGGCTGTCGCCGTCGAGGAACGCCTGACGGATATCGGGCAGGAAACGCGCTGAGTGGGGGTCGGCACGCCAGTAGTTGGCTGGTCCGCTACCCGAGGCGGGGCCTCCCTTCCAGAGGCTTTTCTCGTTGAGCAGTATGGCGTCGACAGCCGGCGACTGGAGCACCATGGCGCCCAGGCTGCTGTTGCCCATAGGGAAGGCATAGTTTTCCCACACCGAGCCCTGCAGCTCGCGGGCTTTCTCGCCCTTGCGCACATACTGTCGCAGATTGTCTTTAGACTGACTGTCCTTGGCGGCACCCTTGGCACCCGAATAGTTAATCTTCGCCTGCACAGTGCTGACGCCCTGGGGCACGGAGATTTCTATGGGGCGGTCATACCACACGGAGAGATGGTCGTCTGCCTTGGTCAGTTCTGACCCTCCCAGACAGAGGGAGATTAATGTAGCTAATACTAACATGTCTGCTATGATTTGAGTGATTGTTATTTTAAGGTAGAAGTGCCCTGTCTGTCCCGACGAGCACTGATTCATTCCGTAAAATTACACTTTTATTGACAAACGGAGTTACATTTTTTGCTTTTTTCGTTACCGACGGCCATTTTTTTAGTACATTTGCATCGGGCGCGTATGTTTGCGCTGTCCGTCCTATACCTATTATTATATATAATGACAACTATGATACAACGACTCTTACACTTTCTGGACGCATCGCCCGTCAACTTTCTTGCGGTGCGCAACATCGCCCATGAGTTGGAAGCCCACGGTTTCCGCCGCATTGACGCCGCCAGCCCTCTGGGCCACGTGAGCGCCGGCGACCGCTTCTTCGTCACCAAGAACGACTCTTCCATCTACGCCTTCCGCATAGGTCGCAAGCCTCTTGCCGACCAGGGTTTCCACATGATATGCGCCCATAGCGACTCGCCTACCTTCCGCATCAAGCCCAACGCCGAGATGACGGGCGAGGGCGGCATCGTAAGGCTCAATACCGAGGTCTACGGAGGCCCTATCCTCTCTACATGGATGGACCGTCCGCTCACCATCGCCGGAAGGGTGATTACGCGCGGCGCAGACGCCCTCTCGCCCGTCACCCATCTGATACACATCCGCCGCCCGCTGATGCAGATCAGCAACCTCGCCATCCACTTCAACCGCCAGGTCAACGACGGCGTCAAGCTCAACCGGCAGAAAGACATGCTGCCCATCCTCGGCTTCGTCAACGATGAGCTGGAGCGCGGCAATATGCTCATCAACCTCATCGTCGAAGAGCTCAACCGCACCGCCACGGTGACCCGCGACGACATCATCGACTTCGACCTCTATCTCGCCGACACCACGCCGGCATGCACCTTCGGTGCCCACAACGAGCTGATATCCTCGGGGCGTCTCGACGACCTCTCCATGTGCTACGCTGGTCTTGAAGCGCTCACTGCTGCCCACGACAGTGACACCACGCAGGTGCTCGCCATCTTTGACAACGAGGAGACGGGGTCGCAGACCAAGCAGGGCGCCGGCAGTCCGTTCCTGTCCTATCTGCTACAGCGTATAGCGCTGGCACAGAGCGGCACCGCAGAGGCTTACTACCAGGCGGTAGAGCGGGCGTTCATGATTTCGGCCGACAATGCCCACGCCTTCCACCCCAACTATGCCGAGAAGTACGACCCCACCAACCACCCCATGCTGGGCGGTGGTCCGGTCATCAAGTTCAATGCCGCCCAGAAGTATGCCAGCGACGCCGTCACAGCGGCAGTCTTTGCCGAGCTGTGCCGCAAGGCGGGTGTACCCTGCCAGCGCTTTGTCAACCACAGCGAGGTGGCGGGCGGAAGCACGCTGGGCAACATTCTGGCCTCGTCGATACCCTTGCGAGGGGTTGACATGGGCAACGCCATCCTGGCCATGCACAGCTGCCGCGAGACGGGAAGCGTGGCCGACCACGAGTATTGCGTCAAGGTATTTACCACTTTCTACAACGAATAACCCATCATCATGCACGACAATATCACTCTCCCTCCCCAGCTCAGCGCACGTGTAGAGCAGGCGGTAGACAACTTCATGCAGGGCTACGGATGCTGCCAGTCGGTGGTGGCTGCCTTTGCCGACCTCTACGGACTCGACGACACGATGGCCAAGCGCATAGCCGCCGGTTTTGGCGGTGGCGTGGGCCGCATGCGCATGATGTGTGGCGCCGTGTCGGCTCTGGTCATCCTCGTGGGACTCGACTGCGGACAGACCGAGGGCAGCGACCGCGAAGGCAAGTCGGCATGCTACCGCGTGGTACAGCAGCTGCTCGAGCGTTCGCGCCAGCAGAACGGTTCCATCATCTGTGCCGAGCTGCTGGGGCTCAATGGCTACGAGCGTGCCCACTCGTCCTATGTAGCCTCTGAGCGCACCGCCGAGTACTACAAGAAGCGCCCTTGCGCCGCCAAGGTAGAGAGTGCCGCGCGCCTCTTTGCCCAGTATCTTGCCGACAAGGAGGGCGACCACAACCATTAACCCCCACCCCATCCCACAGCCCTTCATGATCATCGTCCACTACATACCCGACATCGACCAGCGCTCGGGTGGCACCGCCACCTACATGCAGCTCATGGCCAAGGCGCTGGGCACGAAGGCTCAGCTGCACATCCTCACCCACCGCACGTCCAACCCTCTGGCGATAGACCACTGCACGCTGCACTATCTGCCGCCCTACAGGCCGTGGCACTGGGCGTGGACCCGACAGGTCAGGACGCTGCTCGAAACGATAGCGCCCCAAGTGGTGCATGTCAACTGCTGCTGGATGCCTGCCTGTGCTGCCGTAGTGGGTGTGGCGCGGTCGCTGCATCTGCCCGTGGCGCTCACCACCCACGGCATGCTCGAGCCGTGGATTATGAACCGGCATTACTGGACACGCAAGTGGCCCGCGCTGCATCTCTATCAGGCACGGGCACTGCGCAGCGCCGATGTACTGGTGGCCACAGCCGACCGCGAGGCGCGCCATCTGCGGCAGTTGGGCTTCAACGACCATATCGCCGTGGTGCCCTCGGGTATAGACATCAGTCGGGTGACGATGAAGACCAGCTGGGAGAAGTCGCACACGATGCTGTTTCTGGGTCGCATACATCAGGTCAAGGGCATCTGGCATCTGCTCGAGGCGGTGGCGAGTGTGCAGAGTCAGCTCAACGGCTACAGGGTGGTCATCGCCGGCGAGGGTGCTCCCGACGACATACAGCGGCTCCGGCAGACGATTGTCGACAGACATCTGGCCAGCTGCGTTAGCTATATCGGCGGGGCGTATGGCGAGCACAAGTGGCAGTTGCTGCGCGAGGCCGACTTCGTGGTACAGCCGTCGTTTACTGAGAATTTCGGGCTGACCATAGCCGAGGCGCTGGCATCGGGCACCCCGGTCATCACCACCAACACCACACCTTGGGAGCAGCTCGACGCTACCACCAGCGGCACCTGCATCGAGGTGGGAGCCAGTCCGTTGGTCAACGCCATCACCCGCTTCGTAGCCCTCTCGTCAGCCGAACTGGAGACGATGGGGCGCAATGCCCGCCACCTCATAGAGACCCGGTTCTCGGTCGAGGTCATGGGCACCGCGATGATGGAGGTGTACAGGGAGATTATTGTGTAGGTTGTAACCATAAGCACGAAAGCCCCTCTCCAGCTCTTCAAAAGCCCCTCTCCAGCTCTCCCCAAGGGGAGAGAGCGCAAACCAATTATATACCAATGACTTTACTCTTCTCCCCACCCCCTTGATGAGGGCCGAAATAGGGTTCATTGGCGTGTTTATATCCTACGGCAACGCTGAACCGAAGGTCACTGGCGTTATGCTATACGTCGCGGAAAGGTAAAGAGTGGAGATTGGTGAGGCATAATCATCAAGAGAGAACAAATGTCCATTCATAAACGAATCCATTGACATTGTGTTCCTTCCCCTTGGGGAAGGCCAGGATGGGGCTTCCTTCCGGCAACTCTGTAGGAGTTGCGATTTCACAGCCCAGGGTTGAGGGGCGAAGCACCTCTACCCTGGGTATTGATACAAAAAAGGGTAGCAACGCTGTAAGTGTTGCGATTAGCCGAAGGCGTTACCGCAGCAGATAAATCAGCAGGCCGATGGCAAATGCCACAACCTCTAATATTATATAAGGTGATACCAAATACACAAAAAGCCGTAGCAACTGCTGGCGGCTTCGCCTTGGTGGCGCTGGTGGTAACGCCCGTCGGAAAACGAGTTTTCCTCCTCATCGTCACCACCATCACCACCGTCATGCACGGCATGACGCCAGCAGCCACAACGGTAAAAAAAGCGGCCCTTGGCCGTTCAAAAAGTCCGCCGTTGGCGGTAAAAAAACATTTCATTGAAAGCCCATCCCCTGTCATCCCCAATGGGCGGGAGTTCCTGCTTGCTGTGTTTGGGGAGATAGCGGTGTATTCCCCTTTCCATCACTTGGGCAGCAGCGGGTTAATGATTGTAGGTTATATAAACCAACGATATGTGATTTATGGGGTAATCTCTTTTTTGTACCGGCGTAGCCGGACTTTTTTTACCGCCAACGGCGGACTTTTTGTATTTGCCCCTTTTCAGCCTGCCATCAGGCAGGCGCGACGGGGTATGGCGGAGAATATCCGAGAGTTCGCTCTCGAGATATTATCCGACACGCACGGACGCATAGGGCAAAGCCCTGAAAAGGTGCAAATCTTTTTGTTTCTTTTATTGATGGCATATACAAGGAACAGGGCAGACCCCCTGGTTTATAACGCCTACGGCTAAGCGCAACTCCTACAGAGTTGCCAGGCTGGTGGGTCGTCTACCCAGGGTAGCGGACTACGCCCGCAACCCTGGGCTGGGGAAACGCAACTCCGTCAGAGTTGCTGCTGCTTGAGTAAGGCTCCTTGGAAGACCCCTCTCCAGCTCTCCCCAAGAGGAGAGAGTGCTAACCAGTTGTGGCTTATTTGTTTTGCCGTTATTATATTGCCATCGTAGAACGCTGTGATGGGCTCGTTTGTGTACGCCCATGCGGTGGTAGTAAATAAGCAAAATGCGCTGTGGACGGTACGCGCTCCCGGCAACTCTGTAGGAGTTGCGATTTCATAGCCCAGGGTTGAGGGGCGAAGCACCTCTACCCTGGGTATTGATACAAAAAAGGATAGCAACTCTGTAGGAGTTGCGATTAGCCGTAGGCGTTACCCAGCAGAAAAAGCAGCACCCCCACACTTGATATAGACCAACTTTTGCGCCGTGGCAATCACTTTTCCCGCAAAAACGATTGTCATTCATTGATTTTTGTGTACCTTTGCATCGAATTTACTGCAGCGGGCGCGCTGCTTGTGGGTTTTATATACATGAAGGTCATACACCCTATTAATGGCTGGGAGGGTGAGACGCCTTCCATGATTATTCATCATTAATAGGAAAAAACATTGAAGACATTTGAAGAATTGGGCGTGAGCGAGGACATTCGCCGCGCCATCAGCGAACTTGGATTTGAGCATCCCATGCCCGTCCAGGAAGAAGTAATCCCGTATCTCTTGGGCAACCGCAACGACGTGATAGCCCTGGCACAAACCGGCACCGGTAAGACGGCTGCCTTCGGTATTCCCGTGCTCCAGCGCATCGATCCTACAAGCAAGGAAACGCAGGCGCTCATCCTGAGCCCCACGCGTGAGCTGTGCCTCCAGATAGCCGACGACCTCAACGACTTTGCCAAGTATATGCCCGGAGTGCATATCGTGGCGGTATATGGCGGCGCGTCCATCGAGGCGCAGATACGCACCCTGCGCCATGGCGTGCAGATTATCGTGGCTACCCCCGGACGACTCATCGACCTGATGCACCGTGGTGTAGCGCGTCTCGACCATGTACGCAACGTGGTGCTCGACGAGGCCGACGAGATGCTCAATATGGGTTTCACCGACAGCATCAACGCCATCTTCGAGGGAGTGCCCGAAGACCGCAACACGCTGCTCTTCTCGGCCACCATGAGCAAGGAGATAGAGCGCATAGCACGCAACTATCTGCACGACTACAAAGAGATAGTGGTAGGCTCGCGCAACGAGGGTGCCGAAAACGTCAACCATATCTACTATATGGTGCACTCCAAGGACAAGTATCTGGCTCTCAAGCGCGTGGTAGACTTCTACCCACGCATCTTCGCCATCATCTTCTGCCGCACCAAGGTCGAGACACAGGAGATAGCCGACAAGCTCATACGCGATGGCTACAACGCCGAAGCGCTGCACGGTGACCTCTCGCAGCAGCAGCGCGACCTGACGATGCAGAAGTTCCGCCAGCACACGGTGCAGCTGCTCGTGGCTACCGACGTGGCTGCACGAGGACTCGACGTGAGCGACCTCACCCATGTCATCAACTACGGACTCCCCGACGATATAGAGAACTACACCCACCGTAGCGGACGCACAGGCCGAGCCGGAAAGAAGGGTACCTCGATTTCCATCATACACACCCGAGAGAAGTCTAAGGTGCGCAACATAGAGCGCGTCATCGGCAAGGACTTCGTCGACGGCACCCTGCCCACCGCCGAAGAAATATGCAAGAAGCAGCTGTACAAGGTGATGGACGACATCATGAAGACCGATGTAGACGAAGAGCAGATAGCTCTCTATATGGACGAAATAAACCGACAGTTTGAGTATATAGACAAGGAGGACATCCTCAAGAAGATGGTGGCAGTGACCTTCGGCCGCTTCCTCGAGTACTACAAGAACGCGCCAGAGATAGAGCGACCCTCTACACAGCGCCGCAGCGCAGAGGCTGGCAGCAAGGGCCGCCAGAGCGACCGCCAGCGTGGCCCGCGCAAGGCAGAGGCTGGCTACACCCGTCTCTTCATCAATCTGGGCAAGGCCGACGGCTTCTACCCCGGCGAGGTGATGCAGTACATCAACCGCCACGTCAAGGGTGGACGACAGGAGGTGGGACACATAGACCTGCTCTCCAAGTTTGCCTATATCGAGGTGCCCCAGGACGATGCTCAGCGCGTGATGCGCGCCCTCAACGGCACGGTATACAAGGGTCGTGAGGTGCGCTGCAACGAGGCTGACGAAGCCGGACACGGCAGAGCAGCTCGCGGGTCGCGCGCAGAGGGTCGCACACAGCGTAGAGAGGAGAGAGGCGACCGCCGACCCAACCGCGAGCGCCGCACAGACCGTCAGCAGCATGGACGCGACGACTGGCGCAATCTCATCAACGGCAAAGCGGTAAACCTAAAAGGCGAAGAGCCCGACTTCAGTGAAGAGGGATGGGCAAGACGCCGACCCAAGAAGCAGAGATAGTTCACTCCTGACAGCCCTCATCCAAGCTCTGCCGAAGGGGAAGCCCTCTCCGGCTCATCGCAGGGTGAGAGTGAACAACCAAATCAAAAGATAGACTCGTAACACTACCCACTATCATCGTGGGAAACGAATGGGCGCCAAACAAGATGGCGCCCATTCTCTTTTCTATGACCCAGCGATGAAACGGAACTCAGTGCGTCGGCGCGGAAAGGCAAGAGGCAGAAAAGTAAAATGCGGCGATTATCAAGGCATATTCATCAAGACAGGACAAATGCCCATTCATCCTCGAAACCATTGACATTGTGTTCATTCCCCTTGGGGAAGGCCAGGATGGGGCTTCCTTCCGGCAACTCTGTGGGAGTTGCGATTTCACAGCCCAGGGTTGAGGCGTGCAGCGCCTCTACCCTGGGTATTGATACAAAAAAGGGTAGCAACGCTGTAAGTGTTGCGATTAGCCGCAGGCGTTAGCGCAGCAGAAATATCAGCAGGCCAATGGCAAATGCCACAACCCCTAATATTAAATAAGGTAACGACAAAATACAAAAAGCCGCTGCAGCTGCTGGCGGCTTCGCCTTGGTGGCGCGGGTGGCAACGCCCGTCGGAAAACGAGTTTTCCTCCTCATCGACCCCACCATCACCACCGTCATGCACGACATGACGCCAGCAGCCACAACGGTAAAAAAAGCGGCCCTTGGCCGTTCAAAAAGTCCGCCGTTGGCGGTAAAAAAACATTTCATTGAAAGCCCATCCCCTGTCATCCCCAATGGGCGGGAGTTCCTGCTTGCTGTGTTTGGGGAGATAGCGGTGTATTCCCCTTTCCATCACTTGGGCTGCAGCGGGTTAATGATTGTAGGTTATATAAACCAACGATATGTGATTTATGGGGTAATCTCTTTTTGTACCGGCGAAGCCGGACTTTTTTTACTGCCAACGGCGGACTTTTTGTATTTGCTCCTTTTCAGCCTGCCATCAGGCAGGCGCGGCGGGGTATGGCGGAGAATATCCGAGAGCTCGCTCTCGAGATATTATCCGACACGCACGGACGCATAGGGCAAAGCCCTGAAAAGGTGCAAATCTTTTTGTTTCTTTTATTGATGGCATATACAAGGAACAGGGCAGACCCCCAGGTTTATAACGCCTACGGCTAAGCGCAACTCCTACAGAGTTGCCAGGATAGTGGGGCGGCTACCCAGGGTAGCGGGCTACGCCCGCAACCCTGGGCTGGGGAAACGCAACTCCGTCAGAGTTGCTGCTGCTTGAGTAAGGCCCCTTGGAAAGCCCCTCTCCAGCTCTCCCCAAAGGGAGAGTGATCCAATCAATTATATACCAGGTGTTTTATGCTTATCCTTATTCCCTTGACGAGTTGCGGAATAGGGTTTATTGGCGTGTTTATATCCTACGGCAACGCTGAACCGAAGGTCATCGGCGTTATGCTGTGCGTCGCGGAAAGATAAAGTGAGGAGATTGGCGAGGCATAATCATCAAGAGAGAACAAATGTCCATTCATATACGAATCCATTGACATTGTTTTCCTTCCCCTTGGGGAAGGCCAGGATGGGGCTTTCTTCCGGCAACTCTGTAGGAGTTGCGATTTCATAGCCCAGGGTTGAGGGGCGAAGCACCTCTACCCTGGGTAATAATCCCCTCAATTGTAGCAACTCTGTAGGAGTTGCGATTAGCCGAAGGCGTTACCGCAGCAGAAAAATCAGCAAGCCGATGACAAATGCCACAACCCCTAATATTAAATAAGGTAACGACAAAACACAAAAAACCGCAGCATCTGCTGGCGGCTTCGCCTTGGTGGAGCTGGTGTCACCGCCCGTCGGAAAACGAGTTTTCCTCCTTGTCGTCGCGACCATCACGTGCTATGCGCATCGGCCAATAACGATGTCGATACCGTACGGTGTGGATGTCGATAGCGGCCGATGTGGATGCCGTTGACGGACGGTGCGCATCACGCAAGGGCATCTCTACAACCCCGAGGGCACCCTCGCCGGCTCGTAACATTTGACACGAAGGCTCGTGACATAAGGCACGTGGCACGTAACAATTGATACGAGACCACGTGACATACGTTACGAGCCAGCCAAGGGAAACCCCAGCCGAGCCTTCACCAAGAGAAATGAGAGCGGACACTACCTCCACAAACGCAGCAAGAATGAAATCCCGCCCATTGGGAGAGTTGGGAGGGTCGTCGACAAGCTGTTGTTTTTGTACCGCCAACGGCGGACTTTTTGAACGGCCAAGGGCTGCTTTTTTTACCGTCGTGGCTGCTGTCGTCATGCCGTGCATGACGGTGGGGATGGTGGGGACGATGAGGAGGAAAACTCGTTTTCCGACAGGCGTCACCGACAGGCACACCCAGGCGAAGCCGACAGCTGTCACCACGGCTTTTTGTGTATTTGGTATCACCTTGTTTATTATTAATGATTGTATTATTTGCCGCTGTCCCGCTGATGTTCCCGCTGCGGTAACGCCTGCGGCTAAGCGCAACTCCTACAGAGTTGCCGGAAGAAAGCCCCATCCTGGCCTTCCCCAAGGGGAAGGAACACAATGTCAATGGATTCGTATATGAATGGACATTTGTTCTCTCTTGATGATTATGCCTCACCAATCTCCACACTTTATCGTTCCGCAACGCATAGCGCCACGCCGATAACACGCGGTTCAGAGTTGCCGGGGGTGCGTACCGTCCACGGCGCATATTGCTTATTGATTACGACGGGATGGGAATAGGCAAGAAGTCTTATCCCGGTTTTCCCAAGAAGGATGGGAAATTGTTTGCTTTTTGTTGTAACTTTGTACCTATTAATATATACAACGACAAAAAGCATTATGAAAATTGGAGTTTTCTGTTCGGCCAACAACAACATAGACCCCGACTTCTTCACGGCAACCGAGGAGATGGGGCGGTGGATGGCTGACAACGGGCATACGCTGGTATTCGGCGGCTGCAACATCGGCCTGATGCAGTGCATAGGCAAGGCGGTAAAGGACCATGGTGGCATGACGATAGGTGTGGTGCCTACGCTCGTGGAACGCGGTGGCAAGAAGTTTGCCGACCTCGATGTAGAGATTGCCTGTGACAATCTGAGCGACCGCAAGGACCTGCTGGTGGCCCAGAGCGACATCATCGTGGCTCTGCCTGGTGGCGTGGGAACCCTGGACGAGATATTCACCGTGGTGGCAGCCCACACGATAGGCTATCACAACAAGAGGGTGATAGTCTATGACCTGAAGGGGTTCTGGGGCAAACTCATCGAACTGCTCGACGATATGCAGGAGCGTGGCTTCGTGCGCGGGTCATGGCACGACTATATCGACGTGGCCCACTCGCTGGACGACATCGCTAAGCTGTGTGTCGGCTGAAGAGACGGTTGACCACCACCGAGATGGCTCCGTCGCCGGTAACGTTGCAGGCGGTGCCGAATGAGTCCATCGCGATGTAGAGGGCGATGATGAGCGCCTGCTGCTCGTCGCTGAAGCCCAGGATAGTCGCCAGGGGCGCCAGGGCTGCCATGATGGCTCCGCCTGGCACTCCGGGCGCTGCCACCATCATGATGCCGAGCATGAGGATAAAATTGATGAAGGTGAGGGTGTCGTGGCCCATGCCCTCCATGAGGCAGATGGCGAGCGCACACGAGGTAATCTTCATCATAGACCCCGACATGTGGATGGTGGCGCAGAGGGGCACGGTAAATCCGGCGATGCTCTCGCTCACGCCGTTGCGCATGGTCTGCTTGAGTGTCACGGGTATAGTGGCTGCCGACGACGAGGTGCCGAGGGCAGTGAAATAGGCGGGCAGCATGTTGTAGAGGAGCCTGAAGGGATTGCGGCGGGCAATGATGCCGGCAGCGACAAACTCGTAGAGCAGGATGAAAAGGTGGAGGATGAAGATGACCACGATGATACGGGCAAAGACGGCAAGGATATGGTAAGCCTGGCCAGACCGCGTCATGTTGAGGAAGATGCCGAAGATGTAGATGGGCAGCAGGGGGATGATGGCCTTGGAGATGGTGGTGGCGATGACTGCCTTGAAGTCGGCAAAGAGCCCCTTGAGCGTGGGCAGCTGGGCATAGGCGATGCACAAGCCCACGACGAAGGAGAAGAGCAGACCACTCATCACATCAATGAGCGGCGGCACGGAGATGGTGAAATAGGGCTCAATGGCAGTGGCCTTCTCGACCTGGGCAGAGGTGACACTGCCTATCATGTCGGGGAAGAGCCAGGAGCCGGTGCCAAAGGAGAGGAGCCCGGCAAAGACGGTATCGAGATAGGCTATGAGCACGGTGACAACCAGCAGCCGTCCGGCTCCGCGACCGATATCGCCGATGGCGGGGGTGACCAGTCCGACGATGATGAGGGGTATCATGAAGCCCAGAAACTGGCCGAAGATGCTATTGAACGTGATGAACACACGGGTTAGGGGCAGAGGCAGCCAGTTGCCGACAACGATACCCAAGACGATGGCCACCAGGATGCGTGGCAGGAGTCCAAACTTAAATCTCTTCATAGGTCAGACGGTTGAGGAAAAACATTCAGAAAGGGAAAAACACAAAGGCGCAGGCGTCCCACACGGCGTGGGAGATGACAAGGGCGGTAAGCCACTGCGGGCGCAGACGGTAGAGAAGTCCCCAGAAGGCTCCTACCACCAGCGCAGCCATGAGCAGCATGAAATTGAAAGACCACACATGTATCAACGTATAGAGGGCAAGCGTGACGACAAACCCCACATTGACATTCCAGCGCTGGGAGAGGCGGCGCTGCACATAGCCGCGCCAGAAAATCTCCTCGGCAGGGCCGATGACAAGCAGGAGCAGCACGCCGATGAGGGTAGAGGCTGTGCCGCTCTTCATGCCATAAATCATGTCGACCTGGGGGCGGGCAAAGCTGAACAGCAGCTGCGACACCTTGTCGCCCACCCAGAACACGCACCACAGCACCAGGGCGATGACCAACCCCAGGGCCAGCTGGCTGGCGGTGGGGCGGATGTCGGCAAGCCACTGGCGACAGAAACAGGTGGAGAGGGTGACAAGGATGACAGCCGAAGCGGTCATGGCATACCAGAAGTTGACCATCGGAGCCGTCCAGGGCGAGAACATCACAAACCATAGCACAGCGGCCACAGCCACCGCTATCCAGACCCGAGAGTCGTTGATTTTTGCCGATTCCATCGTCATATTGTCCATGTTTTTATACAAAAGAGGCCAAAGCAAATCCAAGGGAGTAAGAGAGTCCGAAGACGAGCTGCAGCTGCGCCGACATCTGGTCGAGCGCACCGATGTCTTGCTTGTCCTCGGTCTCTGCGGTCATCATCGCCCTGATGTTGCGCACGGCAACGGGCAGCGTGAGCAGCACAAGGAGCAGACAGAGGATGGTGGCAGAGTGGCCGAAATAAAATCCCATGACAAAGAGTACCAACAGATAGGGCACGACAAGATAGGCCACATAGAGGCGGCGCGACGCCTGCCACCCGAGGATGAGCGGGAGGGTAAGGAGTCCGGCCCGGCGGTCGTTGGCACGGTCTCGGGTATTGTTGGCATGGAGGATAGACACCGTGAGGAGTCCGTAGGGAAGACTGAGGAAAAGCACGGGGAGATAGTAGACGCCTGTCATGACAAAGCAGGTACCCAGCGCGGGCAGCACGGAAAAGCAGAGCAGGATGTCGACATCGCCGAGGGCATGGGCCTTGAGCCAGGGATAACCCAAGGGCAACGCCACCGCAAGGACGCCTATCCACAGCACCTCAATGTCTGAACGGAAGAGGATAAGCACGCCCACGGCAGCACCTATGGCAAGGAGCAGAAGGCCATAGACCAATATCTCGCGCGGACGGAACACGCCCGACGATATCCAATGGACACCATTGGGGCAGCCGGGGAGGTCTACGCGACGCACATGGTCGTAATAGTCGCTCACGAGGTTGCCTCCGCCATGGAGCAGCATAATCATCAGCAGGCTGAGGAAGCCGTTGGCGTAGTCGGGAGCAGAGGCTGAAGGCCCCAAGTCAATGTCGTGATGAGAAGCAAAGCACACAAAAGCCAATGTCGCTATCACGGGAATGGCAGAGGTGGAAAAAGACCAGGGGCGAAGCGCTATAAACCAGTCTTTCAGCGTGCGGGGATTACTCATCGGCAAGGAGCTTTTCGGCCATGGCTCTTCCCAGCGCCTCGCACTGAGCCTGAGTCTCGGCATTGAGAGACTGCTTCATCTCAACGGGAGTGCCGACGGCCTCGAAGTGAAGTCGGGTATCGTTCCACTCAGTAATCTTCTGCACGGCCTTGCCTGCCCAGGCGTAGCTGCCAAACCACCCGAAGAGGCGGTCCTTGACGTCGCGGTTGGCAATCTCTGCCAGCAGCACATCCATCTCGTGGTAGAGTCCGGCGTTATAGGTGGGCGCACCGACGATGAGTCCGCGATACTTGAAGATATCCCGCAGGATGTAGCTGTGATGGGTCTTGGAGACATTGTAAAGCAGAATGTCCTTGAGGCCGGCTTTGGAGGCTGCCTCGGCTATGACCTCGGCCATGCGCTCGGTGTTGCCGTACATGGTGCCATAACAGATGACCAGGCCAGGCACTGTGGCGTAGCGGCTCATGCTGTCGTACATGCCCACGACCTTGTCGATGTAGCTGTGCCAAACCGGGCCGTGAGTGGAACAAATGTAGGCGAGCGGCAGACCGGCGAGCTTCTTCAGGGCGTTCTGCACAGGGATGCCATACTTACCCACGATGTTGGAGTAGTAACGGGTCATCTCGTCCCAGCACCAGTCGGTGTTGATGGCGTCATCGATGACACCTCCGTTGAGGGCTCCGAAGCAGCCAAAGGCATCTCCGCTGAAGAGGGTTTGGGTGGCAGACTCGTAGGTCATCATGGTCTCGGGCCAGTGAACCATGGGGGTGAGGTGGAAGGTAAGGTTGTGCTTGCCGAGAGCGATGGATTCGGCGTTTTTCACCTCTACACAGTTATCGGTGACACCATAGAAGCCCTCGAGCATACCGATGGCCTTCTTGTTGCCTATCACCTGCATATCGGGATAATACTGGCGCAGCAGGGCGATAGACCCGCTGTGGTCGGGTTCCATGTGGTTGATGACGAGATAATCGACGGGGCGACTGCCGATGACTTCGCGGATATTGCTGATATATCGGGCAAAGAAATCGACCTCCACGGTATCGATGAGACACACTTTGTCGTCGTCGATGAGGTAAGAATTGTAAGAGACTCCATATGGGAGCGGCCACAGTCCTTCGAAGAGCGACTTGTTGCGGTCGTTAACTCCTACATAGTAAATGTTATTATTAATAATGTTCATATTAAATATGATTTGGTAATTGCTTGTTGTTGCCGAAATCGACTGAGATATAGTTGTAGATACTCTTGCAACTCTCGGCGGCAAACGCCAGCGCGTCGGCGATGAGTCCGTCCCACTGCTGCTGCGTAAGCCCGCGGTCGAGATGGTCTCGGGTGATGCCCTGGCGCAGCAGACCGTAGATGAAACCGGCGTTGAAGTTGTCGCCGGCACCTATGGTACTCACTGTGTCGGTGGTGTCGACAGGGTATTCGCCCACCACGCCACCGTCGGCCAGCACCACGGCGGGCTGAGCGCCTCGGGTGCAGATGAAGCGCTTGCAGTAGAACGAGATTTCGGCTTTGTAGATGGTCTCGGGGTCCTGCTTGCGGTAGAGCACCTCGAAGTCGTCGACACTGCCACGTACAATGTCGGCATAGTCAAGGTTGTCGAGCAGATTGGGCGTGACCTTCATCACATCGGTGCGATGGGAAGGACGGAAGTTGATGTCGTAATAGATGATGGCACCGGCAGCGCGCGCCTGGTCAAGCAGGGCTACCACCTGCTGGCGCACGGCGGGGTCGAGGGCATAGTAGCTGCCTATGAGCACGATGTCGTCGGCGTGGAGGTCAGGGATATTGATGTCCTGGCGGTCTACCTTACAGTCGCGATAGAACATGTACTGGGCATTGTTGGCCTCATCGAGAAAGGCAAGCGACACGGGCGACTGGCCATGGGCAAAGCGCTGCACATAGTCGGCACAGACGCCATTGTCACTGAGAAAACTTACCACCTGGTCGCCGATACGGTCGCGGCCGGTATCGGTAAGCATCGTGGAAGCCACGCCACAACGGCCAAGGGAAATCATGGCATTGAAGACCGAACCTCCAGGCACAGCGCCCACAGGTTGGTTGTCCTTGAATATGATGTCGAGCACAGTCTCGCCTATTCCTATTACTTTGCGCATATCAGTTATTTTAGATGCAAATATCTATATTTTTACGCAATTATCAAAGCAAATTTCCGTAATTTTGCACATAATTATGGAATATAACTCATGCACTCTGTCGAATGGTCTGAGGGTGATACACCGCCCCTCGGCGTCACGGGTAGTTTTCTGCGGATATGGCGTGGCTGCAGGCTCGCGCCACGAAGCCAAAGATGACGAAGGAATCGCCCATTTCTGCGAGCACGTCACCTTCAAGGGCACTGAGCGGCGCAAGGCGTGCCACATCATCAACGCTCTTGAGCGCGTGGGCGGCGACCTCAACGCATTTACCAATAAGGAAGACACTTTCTTCTATGCCGCCGTGATGAACGACCATCTTGCGCGGGCGGTGGACTTGCTCTCCGACATGGTTTTCCATTCGGTCTATCCCCAGCACGAGATAGACAAGGAGGTGGAGATTATCTGTGACGAGATAGAGAGTTATCACGACAGTCCCGCCGAGCTCATCTACGACGAGTTTGAGAACCTGGTCTTCGCCGGGCATCCCGTGGGCCACAACATCCTGGGCAATGCCGACAGGGTGAGGCGCTTCACCACCGCCGATGCGCTCCGCTTCACGCGCGAGCATTACCGTGCCGACCGCGCCATCTTCTTCGCTTACGGCGACATCGACTTCGGCCGACTCACCCGTATGCTGTGCAAGGCTATGGACTGCACGGTGGCTGCCGAGGGTGCCCAGCGCAAGCCATTTTCGCCCATTCCATCGCCATTCATGCAGCCGCTTACGGGTCAGACCATCGTGAGCGAGCGCCATACCCACCAGGCCCACGTGATGATGGGCAACCGCACCTTTGACATCCACGACCCGAGACGCATAGCGCTCTTTGTGCTCAACAACATCCTGGGTGGACCGGGCATGAACGCCCGCCTGAACATGGCATTGCGCGAGCGCCACGGACTGGTCTACACCGTGGAGAGTTCGATGGTCTGCTATGGCGACACAGGCATGTGGGCCACCTATTTCGGCTGCGACCCTCACGACGTGAAGCGCTGTATGCGCCTGGTGAGGAGCGAGCTCAACCGCGTGTGCGACCACAGCCTCACCGAGACCCAGCTCGCCAACGCCAAGCGCCAGTTGAAGGGGCAGATAGGCATCGCCTGCGACAACAGGGAGAACTTTGCCCTCGATTTTGCCAAGAGCTTCCTCCATTATGGTTGGGAGAAGGACACCGAGCGGCTGTTTGCCCAGATAGACAGCGTGACCGCCGCCGACATACAGCAGGTGGCGCAGACGGTCTTTGACCCTACGCAGCTCACCACGCTTATATATAAATAAGGTATCAGAGATAGAGTATCGACTCGTTGCCCTGGTTGAAGAGGAGGTCGAGGATGCTCAGATTGGGAATAAATCCATGCCGCTGGGCATAGACCTGATAATAACGCTGAGGACAGAAATCCGCATCAGGCAGCGGCTTCTTCGGACGTATAGACTCACGATAATCACCGATAACATCGGCATTATCGTGAGTTTCTGTTTTGATATAACTCTCGGTGGCACCCACATCCACACGCAGGTCGAGCAGCTCTATCATCTTGTACATGATGGCCTCGTTGAAGTCATACAGAAACTCCCACTTCTGCTCGAAGAAGGGACGGATGTCATCCTGATAATACTCAAAGAAGGCACTCTCGCCGTAGGCCGAAGCGAGGGCGTTCCAGTGCACATGCCGCCAGTTGGCGTGGTCAGAGATACGGATATCGGTGATAAGCATCGAGTCGTCGTGGGTCACGGGGATAGAGAGCGTCTGCGCGCCATTGGCCGTGGCGATGACCATGCGGTTGCGGTAGGTCTGCTTGATGAAACTCTCATGCCGCTCTATCAGACAGGGCTTATGCCGGTGGAGTTTCTGATACCATTGTATCGGACCGAAATAAGTGGTGGAAAGAAGGGCTGGTGTCAGCGTATCGGGAGAAACCATCGCGAGTTGTCGAAATAATAATTGTTGAAATTGTAGATGACCGAGGTGGCTCTGCCGATGATGTCGCTCTCGGCGACGAGCATATCGCCGCCATGCTGGTTGGGGTTGACGATGCACGACGACATGCAGCCACAGGTACACACCTGGCATCCACGCGGGATGACATACAGCTGGCCGTCTATCTTGACCGTATCGCCGGGCACAGCCACTACTCTACCCATCATTACAGCCCTCTTTGCAGCAGAAGAGACAGGCGCATCGAAAGCGATGAAATCGCCCTTTTCTACCGTTTTACGGGCTATACGGCAGTAGCTTATCCAGTCGTTGCCACCCACACGCAGTCCATAGCTCCAGCGATTTACCAGCACCCTGTCGCCCTGCTTCACGGCAGGGGCGAGCGTGTTGTCGGGGATGGTGTAGATGGTACATACAGACACACGAAACAGGAAGAGCAGCACTGCTGCCGCTGCCACAATCAATAGGGTTTTGACAGTGCCGCTCATAGTCCTACTTACTTGATGTTATCTACCCAACGGAACAGACGGCTCCATCGTATGCCGCCGAAGCCCTTACGGTCGGGGTCAGAGCTCCACCAGATAAAGATGGGCTTGCCCACCACGTGGTCTTCGGGCACAAATCCCCAGTAGCGCGAGTCTTCCGAGTTGTGACGGTTGTCGCCCATCATCCAGTAGTAGTCCATCTTGAAGGTATAGCTCTTGGCCTGCTTGCCGTTGATGAAGATGCGGCCACGGTTGTCGACGCGCAGGTCGTTGTCTTCATACACCTTGATGCAGCGCTCATAGATGGGCAGATTCTTCAGGGTCAGCTGGATGCTCGCGCCCTTCTTGGGAATCCACACGGGACCATAGTTGTCGCGGGTCCATCCGGTGTAGGCGTTCTTGGGATAGAGTTCGAAGGTCGAGGGGTCGTTGTAGAACACCACGGAGTCTACCAGATCCTTGCGCTCACGCAGCGCCTTGACGGCACGGGCCGTGAGGGGCATATATCCGTTCTGGTTGAGCGACAGCAGGTCTTCCATAGAGATACCCAGCTGCTGCAGCATCTCGTCGGGGATTTCCTTGCCCGGCTTCAGGGCTACCGCATAGGCATACTGCACATTGTCGGGCTCCTTGTTGGCCTTGCCGTCGAGATAGACGATATGGTTCTTGATTCGGAGGGTCTGTCCGGGCAATCCCACACAGCGCTTCACATAGTTCTCACGACGGTCGGTAGGACGGCTGCTGATGTCGCCAAAATCCGTGGGCATGCTGGCCAGATAGTGGCGGCCCAGACTGTAGATTTCACCATAGTAGCGGCGCTGCTCCATAGGGTTCATGCTGCTCACATCGGGCGTGGCACCGTACTTCTGCTCATAGAGGTTGGCGCCGAAGCCGTAGACCATAGAGTAGTACTGGGTGGAATAGCGCTCTTCGGTGAGGATGCTGTCGCCGGCAGGATAGTTGAACACCACAATGTCATTGAGCTCCACATGGCCCAAGCCCTTCACGCGGCGATAGTCCCAGTGGGGCCAGGAGATGTAGCTGTTGGTATTGATTACGGGCAGCGTGTGCTGGGTGAGAGGCATGGTGAGCGGGGTCTGTGGGATGCGGGGGCCATAGCTCACCTTGCTCACAAAGAGATAGTCGCCCGTGAGCAGACTCTTCTCGAGCGAAGAAGAGGGGATGACATAGTTCTGGAAGAAGAAGAGGTTGATGAAGTAGACAGCCACCAGTGCAAACACGAGGGCGTCGACCCAACTCATCACAAACCTCACAGGAGCCTCGGCATCACGCCACCACTGCCAGCGTATCTTCTTGGTGATATACACATCAAAGATGAAGGGCACAACCACCAGGCCGAGCCACGATTTCACCCATACGAGAAAGAGAAGATACAGTGCCAGTACAACCACAAACTTGGTCCACTGCACTTTCATATTGAGTTTGGCTTTTGTCTTGTCTATCATAGTCGTTTAGAATTTGAAGAGGTCTGAAGTAGTGAGCAGTCCGCTGTGCTGGGCGGTAAACTCGGCAGCCAGCACGGCACCGAGGGCGAAGCCCTTGCGCGAGTGGGCGCTGTGCTCGATGCTTATCATGTCGGCCTCAGAGTCGTAGATGACGGTATGGATGCCGGGCACCTCGCCGTCGCGCACGCAGTTGATGACCAAGTCCTCGTCGGTGATGTTGCCGTCACCTTCGTCCTGGTGGCCGTCCTCGGTCCAGTAGGTCACACCGCGTTTCCAGTCCTTCTTGCGGTCTATGTTGTCGATGATGTCCTCTGCCAGAGTGATGGCGGTGCCGCTTGGGGCGTCGAGTTTGTGCACGTGGTGGGTTTCCTGCATGCACACATTGTACTCGTCAAACTGGTTCATAATCTTGGCCAGATAGCGGTTGACGGCCGAGAAGATGGCCACGCCGATGCTGAAGTTGGAAGCCCAGAAGAGGGTGTTGGCGCCGTTCTTGGTCAGGTTGACCACATCGTCCTTATGGTCTTTCATCCAGCCTGTAGAGCCGCTCACCACCTTCACGCCATGGCTGAACGCCTTGAGGTAGTTGCCATAGGCGGCAGTAGGATTGGTGAACTCGATGGCCACGTCGGCCGAAGCGAACTCAGGCGAGTCGAAATCGTCTTGGTTATTGACATCGATAATACTTACAATCTCGTGGCCGCGTTGACGGGCAATCTCTTCTATCATGTGCCCCATCTTACCGTAGCCGATAAGTGCTATTTTCATATCTTGCTTGCTGTTTGTTCTGTTTGTCCCGCCCGTCACCGCGCTTTGCGTGCGATGGCTTGTGGGCATCAAGGGCAAAGTTAAACATAAAATTTGGGATAATCCGCCATTGATCACGATTTTTTACCTCCCACGGCAGCATTTTTACCTTATTATATATATAGAGGGTTGCTGTTAACGTGATTTAAGAGGGCGCAGAGACCGAAACTGCCGTAGCGAAGGCCGCCCTGCCGACCGCTCCGCTACCGCCAAGGGGCGCCGCCATGACACGCCCCCACCCCTCCCGACGCAGCCGACGGGGCGGCGAAAAGTGATTAGTTTGATGGCGCACCGCATATTTTCATCCACATCCAACGGGCGTTTGCGAAAAAAATCGTATTTTTGCACGATAAGTATTTTGCTTACGCCAATGGAACAACTGCTGCACTATGTATGGAAACACAAGATGTTTCCGTTAGGCCATCTCTCCACCACCGACGGGCTGGAGGTCGAGGTGATAGACCCGGGACTGCACAACAACAATGCCGGACCCGACTTCTTCAACGCCAAGATACGCATCGACGGCACCCTGTGGGTGGGCAACATCGAAATCCATACCCGTTCTTCCGACTGGTATCAGCATGGCCATCAGCGCGATGCACGATACAACAACGTGATACTGCATATAGCCGAGACGGTAGACACCGATGTGGTGACCGAGAGCGGAGAGCGCCCGCCGCAGCTCCAGCTCAGCGTGCCCCAGGACATCAGTATGCGCTATACCGAGCTCGCCGCCACCGACAAATACCCACCCTGTTACCACATCATTCCGTCGCTGAGCCGCCTCACCGTACACAGCTGGATGAGCGCACTGCAGACCGAGCGGCTGGAACAGAAGACCGAAGCCATAGGACAACGGCTGAAGCGATGCAACGGCTCGTGGGAAGCAGCCTACTTCGTCACGCTGGCGCGCAACTACGGTTTCGGCGTCAATGGCGATGCCTTTGAGACCTGGGCATACCACATCCCGCTGAACGATGTGGCCCACCACCGCGACGACCTTTTCCAAGTAGAAGCCATGTTTATGGGCCAAGCCGGGCTGCTCGCCCCTGAAGCCGTCCCGGAGCGTTATCGCGACAGCGCCAACCACGACGACTACTGCTGCCGACTGCGCAGCGAGTACCGCTACCTCGCCCACAAGTTCGGCCTTACGCCTATGGACCACCATCTATGGAAGTTTCTGCGGCTGCGACCACAGAACTTCCCCCACATACGCATCTCGCAGCTGGCGCAGCTCTACTTCTCGCGCCAGGCAGGGCTGAGCCGCATACTCGAGTGTACCTCCGTCGCCCAGTTGGCCGAGGCGCTGCACACATCGGTCACCCCCTACTGGAAGACCCATTACACCTTCGGCTCCGAAGCCGATAGCAACGACAAGCAGATGTCGCCCTTCTCCATCAATCTGCTCATCATCAACACCGTCATTCCCCTGCTCTTCGCCTACGGGCGCTACAAGGGCAACGAGGCGCTCTGCGACCGCGCCTTCAGTCTGCTCGAACAGGCCCACGCCGAAAACAACCACATCGTGAGGCTCTGGCGCGAGTGCGGACTGGAGGTCGAGAATGCCGGCGACTCCCAGGCGCTCATCCAGTTGAAGTCGGCCTACTGCGACCGCCGCGACTGTCTGCGCTGCCGCTTCGGCTACGAGTATCTGAAAGCCCGATGAAATGGGCCGAAACCGCCCCGACACCGTCACCATTATAGACAAACAGCATACAACCCATAAGACAATGATAAAGAAGTATATCTTTGAGACCCGCATGGAAGTGAGAGACTACGAGTGCGACATCCAGGGCATCGTCAACAATGCCAACTATCTGCACTATACCGAGCACACCCGCCACCTCTTCCTGAAGCACACGGGGCTGAGCTTCGCCGAGATGCACAGCCGCGGCATCGACGCCGTAGTGGCGCGCATGAACCTGCAGTACAAGCAGCCGCTCAGATGCGACGACGTACTCATCTCCCGGTTGGCCTTGCGCAAGGAAGGCATACGCTGGGTGTTCGACCACGACATCTTCCGCGCCAGCGACGAGCGCCTCTGCTTCCGCGCCACCGTCGAACTGGCGGTGCTCATCAACGGCCGCTTGGGCACAAGCGACGAGTACGACAAGGCTTTTGCCCCCTATCTCAACGACAGCACGCACCCATGAGCCACGAGCAAGACGTCATCCACGCCATCACCCTCACCCGCATAGGTTTCTACAACATGGCGGGCATGCTCGACCTCCTGCGCCGAGCAGGGTCTGCCACGGCCATCATGGAGCATAGCGCCGACATACGCCAACTGGTGCCCGACGCCTCGCCCAGGCTGGTAGAGGCTTTCCGCAACAGCGGCGACGCCGCCCATCGTGCCGAGGTAGAGTATGCGTGGGCCGTGGAGCATGGTGTAAGGGTGCTCTGCTATGGCAGCAGCGACTATCCGCAGCGACTCAACGACTGCCCCGACGCGCCGCTGGTGCTCTACTACAAGGGCAATGCCGACCTCAATCAGCAGCGCGTCATCAACATCGTGGGCACGCGCCGCTGCACGGTCTACGGACAGGACATCATACGCCGCTTTGTCGCCGACCTGCGACAACTGTGTCCGCGCGTGCTCATCGTGAGCGGACTGGCTTACGGCGTAGATATCTGTGCCCACCGCCAGGCGCTCCAGCAGGGCTTTGAGACTGTGGGCGTGCTGGCACACGGGCTCGACGACCTCTACCCCACCGCCCACCGCGACACTGCGGTGCAGATGCTGCACCAGGGCGGACTCGTCACCGAGTTTATGACCCAGACGCGTGCCGACAAGATGAACTTCGTAAGGCGCAACCGCATCGTGGCGGGTATGGCCGACGCCACCCTGCTCATCCAGAGCGCTGCCAAGGGCGGCGGACTCATCACCTGCGACATCGCCCAGAACTACGGCCGCGACGTGTTTGCCTTCCCCGGTCCGGTGGATGTCGAGGAATGTCGCGGATGCAACAACCTGATACGCGACAACGGCGCCGGACTCATTACCTCGGCCGAGGACTTCGTCAATGCCGTCAACTGGAACGACCACCGGCTGCTCGAAGCCACGCGCATGGGCATTGAGCGGCAGCTGTTTCCCGACCTCTCGGCAGAGGAGCAGACCGTCGTCGACGTGCTCAGCGCCACCAACGACCTGCAGGTCAACCTGCTCACCGTCAAGACCGGCATACCCATATCGCGCCTCTCGGCACTGCTCTTCACGCTCGAGATGAAGGGCGTGGTAAGGTCGCTCGCCGGCGGAATGTATCATCTGCTCAAATAAGTAAGTTATGAAAATAGGAAATATAGACCTGGGCACACGCCCACTCTTTCTGGCGCCGATGGAAGACGTCACCGACATAGGCTTCCGCATGCTCTGCAAGCGGTTTGGCGCCGCCATGGTATATACCGAATTCGTATCGGCAGAGGCCATCATCCGCTCGATACGCTCCACGCTCAACAAGATGGTGCTCCACGACGAAGAACGGCCCGTGGGCATACAGATTTACGGCCGAGACACCGCCTCGATGGTCGAGGCTGCCAAGATAGTGGAAGAGGCCAAGCCCGACGTGATAGACATCAACTTCGGATGCCCCGTCAAGAAGGTGGCGGGCAAAGGCGCCGGAGCCGGCATGCTGCGCAATGTGCCGCTCATGCTCGAAATCACGCGCGAGGTGGTCAAGGCGGTCAACGTGCCCGTGACGGTCAAGACCCGACTGGGATGGGACAGCGACAACCTCATCATCACCCAACTGGCTGAGCAGCTGCAGGACTGCGGCATACAGGCGCTCACCATCCACGGCCGCACACGCAGCCAGATGTACACCGGACAGGCCGACTGGTCGCTCATAGGCGAGGTGAAGCGCAACCCGCGCATACATATACCCATCATCGGCAACGGCGACATCGACTCGCCTGAGTCGGCACGACGCGCGTTCGACGACTATGGCGTGGATGCCGTGATGATAGGCCGCGCCACCTTCGGCCGCCCATGGATATTCCAGGATATACGCGAGGGACGCGACACGCTGACGCTCGACGAGAAGATTGACGTACTCAAGGAGCAGTTGCGCATCAACGTGGAGCGCATTGACGAATACAGGGGCATACTCCACACCCGCCGGCATCTCGCGGCAAGTCCCATATTCAAGGGCATACCCGATTTCAAGCAGACGCGCATAGCCATGCTCAGGGCTGACACCGTAGAGGCGCTCACGGACATTCTCGAGGAGTGTCGCCACAGGCTCAAAGCCATAGAAGAGCATAACGAATAGTGAGTGACTGCGCTCACACCGCACATCACTGACCACACAGCAATCCCCGGACAGCCCACAACAGGCAGTCCGGGGATTTTATGTTGACTCCGCCCTGCCTGTCAGCACAAGTGGGTGTGACTGGGATGATGTTATGACGACCTTCTATGACGACAAACGCTATATGACAATAAAATAAAACCGCATGGGAAAAAACAAACATACTATAGCTTGGTTATCGGTTAATGACAAGTTCTATTTAGTTATTGCAGGGCGCAAATCACTCATATAGAACCTCAAATTATGGAAATATTGACATGAAAGTAATATCAATGAGTGCGCTACGCACATCAACAGGTATGGACAAAAAAAAGAGCCAAAAGGGAATCTTCTATCAGATGCCTCCGGCTCTTTGGGTATTTATATAAAGAATGTGTATGTCTGTATAAGACGGCTATTTTCTATTAAGTTAGATTTTTATGCGTACTTGGAGTAAATCATGTTGAACACGTGGTTGTCCTCGCTGGTCATGGGCGCATAGGCGCCTACGTAGTCGATGGTCTGGTCGGTCACCTCACAGTCAGCGTTACCCGCGAAACGATAGACGATGCTGTCGTTCTCCACATAGAAGTTGGGGAAGTAAGCCTCGTTCATCATGTCCATGGTAGGGTTCATACACATGCCAAAATCTATGCGGTCGTCATAGATCACGATATTGGCTGTAGGATTCTCTGACAGCATGATGCCGTGCTCGATGGCCTCGGAGAGATACATGCAGGCTGTGCGGGTGATGTTCTTCACCGAAGAATCCACTGTGATGTCCAGATTGTCGAATTTTGAGTACATAACTCTTGCGTTTTGATGGTTTTCTTTTTCCTTAATGGTCTTTCCCGTTGCGGGATTATCCTTTACAATTTTTTGTCCACGCTGAGTGGCTTGCTTGATTGTTGCAAAGGTAATGGGAAATCTCGCGCACCACAAGAAAATAATCTGCGCGCATCTCCCATTTGGTCATTTTGTCCGTAATTTTGGTTTTAATATGATTTTTATGCGTCATTTGGTCATTTTTCTTATACAAGTACACTTTTTAGACATATCCTCTATTTTTCCCGTTTTCATCGTGTTTTGGTTGAGCAATGCGACACTTTGAACAGTCCTGTACATAGGAAAGTCACAGCACATGACTATAGCCACATTGGGCAAGAATGTTTTTTGGCGGTCGCACATAATATTTCCAACCCTTTCGTCGTTTATATAGAAAAGGACCGAAATGAAAGCATTGGACATCGACAGCCAGCCCTGTCTCATCCACACGGCAGGCACACCCAAGGCGGTGCTCATACAGCTGACCGCCCGCCACGAGCGCAAGACCATAGACAGCGAACTGAGCCTCATAGAGCAAGGCTCCCAGATGGGCTTTGTCTTTGTGGGCATCGACCTGCAGCAGTGGGCACTCTCCCTCATGCCCTGGGCCGACGAGGCAGTGGCGAGAGACCCCGAGGTGGGGCGTCACGCCATAGATACGCTCGACTATGTGACCCGCCGGCTGCTGCCCTATATATATAATAGGTATGGACAGCTGCCCTGCATCCTCGGAGGCTACTCTCTGGGCGGACTCTTCAGTCTCTGGGCGGCATCGGAGTGTCCTCTCTTCGACGCAGTGTCGGCAGCCTCGCCCTCGGTGTGGGTCAAGAACTGGGACAACTATGCCGACAGCCACCCCAGCATGGCACGCAAGGTATACATGAGCCTGGGCGACCGCGAAGAGCATGCCCGCAACCAGCGCATGGCTGCCGTGGGCGACTGCATACGCCGCCACCACGAGCGGCTCAAGGCACAGCTGGGCGACGGCAGCACCACGCTCGCATGGAACAAGGGCGGCCACTTCGACCACGAAGACCAGCGCATGGCCGACGCCTTCCTCTGGTGTCTCGAGCGCATCGACGGCGATAAAATGGACGAAAACAAACGATAACCGCACAACTACTGATATGAAGAAGACCCTCATCTCTACCCTGGCGCTGCTCATGGCAGCCCTCGGCGCCAAGGCGCAGACAGCGCCCGCTAAGGCGCAACGCCCCGAAGTGCTCATCGAGACCACTATGGGCAACATCCGTCTGCAACTCTACAATGAGACGCCGCAGCACCGTGACAACTTTCTCAAGCTCATCCGTACCCACCACTTCTACGACTCGCTGCTCTTCCACCGCGTCATCCCCGACTTCATGATACAGGCGGGCGACCCGCGCAGCAAGCATGCCCCCGCCGGCGAACTGCTGGGCAACACCTCGCTCGACTATACCCTGCCCGCCGAGATACGGCTGCCGCAGATTTTCCACAAGCGCGGCGCACTGGCGGCTGCCCGCGAGGGCGACAAGACCAACCCCGAGCGACGCTCGAGCAGCACCCAGTTCTATATCGTCTATGGCAAGGTGTGCGACGAGACCACCCTGGAGCGCGGACGGCAGAACCTGAAACAGCTCTTCGGCGACAGCATCACCATGAGTCCTGAGATGGAACGCGTCTATACCACCCTGGGCGGCACACCCCATCTCGACGGTGCCTATACGGTGTTTGGCGAGGTGACAGAGGGCATGGATGTGGTCGAGAAGATACAGGCGGTGGAGCGCGACACCAATGACCGTCCGCTCACCGACGTGCGCATCGTCAGAGCCACCATCACGCGCGATGTGCCGGGCATGGAGCCCCGTCCCAAGGCCACTCCCAAGCGCACAAAGAGAATGGCAAGACGCAGATAAACAACAACTTTTGCCGTCTTTTCTTGCGTATCTTGGTTTTTATTGGTAATATTGCATATCTTTTTATTCCTGAAAGCAATAGACATATACCATACAAACCCTAATAATTGGAATGATACGCTCTGCAATGACTCTGCTGGCACTGTGTGGCTCACTGCTCGCACAGGGGCAGACAAGTTCGATGAAATCGGGCTTTTTGAACCCTCCACATGAGGCTCGCCCTCAGGTGTGGTGGCACTGGCTGAACGGCAACATCACCCCCGACGGCATCCGCAAGGACCTCGAGTGGATGCACCGTGTGGGTATCAGCGGTGTGCACCTCTTCGACGCCGGACTGAACACACCACAGATAGTGCCGCAACGCGTGAAATACATGACACCCGAGTGGAACGACTGTCTGAGGCTGGCCGTAGGGCTGGCAGACTCGCTCGGCATGGACATCGTGCTGCCCTCGGCACCCGGCTGGAGCAACACCGGAGGTCCATGGGTAACGCCCGACGACGCCATGAAACGCATAGAGTGGCGCGACACCGTTATCAACGGCGGCACCCTCACGAGCATGGCGCTGCCCGCACCCTACACCCACAGCGGAGAATACCAGAATTATCGCAACAAGGGCAAGGGCGTAAAGCAGACACCATATTATAAAGACCTGTATGTCATCGCGGTGCCGGTGGCAGACGATGCCGTGGGGATGGCAAGCATGGTAAAGCGCATCACCACGTCGGAAGGCAGCATCAACGGCAGCCACCTCTACGACGGCGACTTCACCCACACCTTCGCAATAGGGCCGCGGAAGAAGCAGGCTTGGATACAAGTGGTACTGGACAGCCCCCGCACCATCAGGTCGATGACCATAGCCGACTCGCATCTGCTGGGCGCATGGGAGCAATACCCCAACAACCCCACCAAATACCTCGAAGCCAGCGACGACGGCCGTGAGTGGCGGCGCGTATGCAACGTGCCCAACGGCGCCACGCCCCGCCTCACCCTCTCTCTGCCACCTACCGAGGCACGATATTTCCGTCTGGTCTACCAGCCCAATGCCCGACCAGCGACAATCAGCGAGTTTACGCTCAGCACAGAGAGTCGCGTCAACCACAGCGAGGAAAAGGCTGGCTTTGGCGGTCCGCTGCGTCTCATCGACTACCCCACCCACACCGGCAGCCATGCCACGGGGCTGGACAGCGTCATCGACCTCACCCGATATATGGACGCTCAGGGGCGGCTCAGCTGGCAGGCTCCCGAGGGACGATGGCGAATATACCGCTTCGGCTACTCACTGACGGGCAAGACCAACCATCCGGCGTCGCCCGAAGCGACCGGACTGGAGGTAGACAAACTCGACTCGACCGCCGTGCGCCGCTACATGGAGGCATACATAGACACCTACCGCCGCGTGGTGGGCGACAGCATGATAGGGCGCGTGGTCAACGGTCTGCTCATAGACAGTTATGAAGCGGGATATGCCACCTGGACCCGCCACATGCGTGAGGAGTTCAGGAGCAGGCGTGGATATGACCTGCTGCCCTACCTACCGGCACTGGCAGGCGAGGTAATCGGGTCGGCAGAGGCGTCAGACAGGTTTCTCGATGACTGGCGCCTGACGCTGGGCGAGCTCATCGCCGACAATCTCTATGGTCAGGTCGGGCGCATAGCCCATGAGCAGGGTCTCACCACTTACTTTGAAGCCATGGAAAACAGTCGCCCGTTTGTCGGCGACGGACTGGCACCCAAGTGTAAGGCCGATATACCGATGGCGGCGATGTGGGCACGCACGCAGACACTTGATTTCACCCAGAAAATGTTCCTCGAAATGCAGGCAGACCTCATGGAGTCGGCTTCGGCAGCCCATGTATTCGGGCGCAAGCAGGTGGCGGCAGAGTCGTTTACGGCTTACGGCCCGTCACAGGGCGACAGTCTGGTCTACGGGCTCTATCCGGCTATGCTCAAGCGCATTGCCGACCTCGAATTTGCCTGTGGCGTCAACCGTATCGTCATCCACGAGAGCGCCCACCAGCCCATCGACAGCATGGTGCCGGGTCTGAGTCTCGACATCTATGGCATGTGGTTCAACCGGCTGAGCACCTGGGCTGAGCAGGCTCGTGGCTGGACCGACTATATGGCTCGCAGCAGTTATATGCTCCAACAAGGCATCAATGTGGCTGATGTCGCCTACTTCTATGGCGATGAAGCCAACGCTACGGCACTCTTCGACAAGCAGAAACCAGCCATTCCATCGAGCTGTAACATGGATTTCATCAACAGCGACATCCTCTGCCACCGCCTCGATGCAGACGACGGCCGGCTCGTGACTCCGGGCGGCAGCCGCTACCGCATGCTGGTGCTTGGAGGTACCTCGGACCGACTCTCTCTGGCGTCGCTGCAAGCCGTGAAGAGGCTGGCAGACCAGGGGGCGACCATCGTGGGGCGGCGTCCGGCACGGGCTATGGGGCTGAAGGCAGACTCGGCTGAGTTTGACCGCATCGCCGACGACCTCTGGAGTGGCAAGCGTGACAACATCGTCGACACCGGCTCGACCCGCCATGCCATCGACTCGCTGCTCGATGTGCCCGACTTCCGCTGCACGCACATGGACAGCATCCGCTACGTACACCGCACCACTGGGGATGCTGAGATTTACTGGGTCAACAACCGTTCGAAGAGCGATATGCACGATTGGTTTGAGTTCAGGACCACTGGGCGCAAGCCACAGATATGGAATGCCATGACAGGCGAAATCAGCGATGTGACCTACATGATTGGCAGCCGCTCGACCTACGTGGAAATGGATTTGAAGTCGGCAGATGCGCTGTTTGTCGTCTTCAGCGGCGAGGCCGACAAGCGTCTGCGTCACCGCGCAACGGAGTCTCTGCCGCTCAGAAGTGACACGATAGCCAGTCCATGGCGCGTGGTATTCGGACGGAAGATGGGCACGCCAGACGCCATCGTGATGGACTCGCTCAAGTCGTATATCGACACCACGCTCGCCATAGCCAACCCGACCGAGGCTCGGGCAATAAAATACTTCTCGGGCACCGCCGCCTATCACAACCGTTTCTTCCTCGGCGCTGTCGACAGTGCCCAGACTTACCGGATAGACTTGGGCACGGTCAACTATATGGCTGAGGTTTGGGTCAACGGCAAATACTGCGGATTAACGTGGTTTTCGCCCCATTCCATCGACATCTCGGCGGCGGTGAAGTCGGGCGAAAACACGCTGGAGATACGCGTAACCAACCCATGGAAGAACCGCATCTGCGGCGACAAACTCGCCAAGGCTGGGGAGACAACCTACACGTGGACCTCGTATCCCTGGAGCAAGAAAACCAAGAACATACTGATGCCCGCAGGACTCTTGGGGCCCGTCACCATCACCTTATATAAATAAAGGGCAAGCGCGGCGGGAGCGACGACAATCTCCACGGGAGCGACGGCAATCTCCAAGAGCGCAATGGTCATCACCACGAGTGCAAAGGTCATCTCCACGAGCGCGAAGGTCATCTCCACGAGCGCAAAGGTCATCTCCACGGGCGCGACGGTCATCTCCACGAGTGCGGCGACGCCCCCGACGCAAGACAGGGTAATCAATCGGAAAACAAGAACAAACAACAACATAACCACTATGAACTGGAAAAGAAACATCATGCTTACGGCGCTGGCCTCGATAACGATAGGCGCAGCGGCACAAACCGATGTACTGAAGGAGGGATTTATCAATCCGCCACAGAGCGCCCGCCCGCGCGTGTGGTGGCACTGGATGAACGGCAACATATCACGCGACGGCATCCGCAAGGACCTCGAATGGATGAATCGGGCAGGACTCGGCGGCATCCATATCTTCGACGCCGGAAAGAAGACACCACAGGTGGTGCCACAACGAATCATCTACATGACACCCGAATGGAAAGAGTGCTATGCGTATGCTGTGGCGTTGGCAGACTCGCTCGGCATGGAAGCCACGATGACCGCCACGCCGGGGTGGAGTAACACGGGAGGACCGTGGGTGAAGCCCTGCGACGCCATGAAGAAACTGGTGTGGAGGGAGGTCACCATCAAGGGAGGCAAGACCATCAACATGACGCTGCCCGAACCCTACAGCGTGAGCGGAGCCTTCCAGAACATCAGGGCGAGGGGCACCGCGTCAAGCAAGACCTACTACAAGGACATCGCCGTGGTGGCGGTGAGGACCGACGGCGAGCTCACTCTCGGAGAGATGGGCGCGAAGGCTACGGCGAGCAACGGCGCGATAGACCTGACCATGCTCACCGACGGCGACATGGCAAAGACGCAGAAACTGACTGCCGACAGCACCGGCAAGGTGGCTTGGATAAAGATAGAACTCGACAAGGCATACACCATCAGGGCATTGGCTCTGGGCGACGGGCGTCAGCACAGCCAGTGGCGCAACAAGCGGCCCGCGCCGACCAAATGGTTGGAAGCGAGCAATGATGGTCTGCACTTCACCAAAGTATGCGACCTGGTGCTGGGAGGTGCCCCGCTGACCACCGTGGACATCACGCCGACCACGGCGCGCTACTTCAGAGTGGTATGGAAAACCGACCGCCGTCCACTGGCCATCAGCGAGCTCAACCTGTTTACCTCCTTCCGCGTGAACCATGCCGAAGAGAAAGCCGCGTTCGGCACGCCGGTCGACCTGCCGCTCTACCCCACGCCAGAGACCGACAAGGCCACGGCGCTGACTGATGTGATAGACCTCACTCATCTCACCGACAGCACCGGAAGGCTCACGTGGAAAGCGCCGATGGGCCGCTGGCGCATACTGCGCTTCGGCTACTCGCTCACGGGCAAGATGAACCATCCCGCGTCGCCCGAGGCGACCGGACTCGAGGTCGACAAGATGTCGGCAGAGGCTGTGCAGCGATATATAAGCACCTATCTCGCCACTTATGTCGACGCCTCGCGCGGCATGATGGGCAAACGCGGACTCCAGAACCTGCTCATCGACAGTTATGAGGCAGGAATAGCCAACTGGACGCCACGAATGGCAGAAGAGTTCAAAGCCCGACGCGGCTACGAACTGCTGCCGTGGATGCCGGCATTGGCGGGAACCATCGTAGAGAGCAGCGAAAAGACCGACCGGTTCCTCTTCGACTGGCGCCGAACCATCGGAGAGCTCATCGAGCAGAACCTCTACCGCCAGGTAGCCGACACCATGAAGGCGCGAGATATGGGTACCTACTTCGAGAGCCACGAGTCGTGCCGCGTCTATGAAGCCGACGGCATGGCTGTCAAGCAATACTGCACTATCCCTATGGGTGCGATGTGGGCGAGTGAACCCGTGATGCACATGAATGACCGCGGCGAGACCGGCAAGCAAGGTGACATACGCGAATCGGCGTCTGTGGCTCACATCTATGGTCAGAATCTGGTTGCCGCCGAATCCCTTACATCCAACGGCATGGACGGCAACGGACTGGCTTATTCCCTCACGCCCAACCTGCTCAAGCCTGTCGCCGACCTCGAATTCGCCAGTGGCGTCAACCGTATCGTCATCCACGACAGTGCCCATCAGCCGATAGATACCAAGGTTCCGGGACAGGGACTGGAGGTCTATGGACAGTGGTTCCACCGTCACGAGACGTGGGCAGAGCAAGCCCGCCCGTGGGTAGACTATCTCTCGCGCACCAGTTATATGCTCCAGCAGGGCAGATATGTCGCCGACGTGGCCTACTACTATGGCGACGACAACAATGTTACCGGTCTCTTCTACGCCAACCAGCCCCAGGTTCCGCCGACGGCGTCTTACGACTATGTCAACACACCCGCGCTGACGGAGCAGTTGACCTGCAGCGACGGCAAGATAACCACGCCATCGGGGATGACCTACCAGGTGCTCGCCCTCGACGCCAACACCCAGCGTATGACCGTTCCTGCGCTGCGCCACATCGCCGCGATGGTCGACAAGGGCATGAAACTCTGCGGCGCAAGACCCCAGGCAGTGCTCAGCCTCAACGATGACAAGGCAGAGTTTGACCGCCTGGTAGCCGAGATATGGGATGCCAACCGCCCCAATGTCAAGGAGAACGCCAGCATCGCCGACGCCCTTGCCGCATGGGGCATCGCGCCCGATTTCTACTGTGACCGCATGGACAGCCTGCGCTTCGTACACCGACAGACGCCACAGGCAGAGATATACTGGGTCAACAACCGCAGCTACCAGACACGTTCTCTCGACGCGAGGTTCAGGGTGACGGGCATGAAGCCTTACTTGTGGCATCCCGAGACGGGCGAGGTGAGTGCAGTAGACTACACCCCCGCTGCCGGTTATACCCAGGTAAGTCTGCAGATGAACCCCGGCGAAGCCTACTTCATCGTCTTCCGCACCGAGAGCGACCCCACGGCGGCAGAGGCTGTCAAAGTCGACGCCCAGACCGTCGCCGCCACGCTCGAGGGGCCCTGGACCGTGACCTTCCAGCCCGACAGAGGCGCACCGGCACAGACCACGATGGCGCAGTTGCGCTCGCTCAGCGAGAGCGACGACGCGGGCATCCGTTACTTCGCCGGCACCGCCACATACCGCAACTCTGTGAAGCTCACCAAAGCCCAGATACGCGGCAAGCGGCTCTGGATAAACCTCGGGCAGATGAGCGCACTGGCAGAGGTCATCGTCAACGGCAAGAACATGGGCATACTCTGGCGCGCACCGTTCTCTACCGAGATTACCGATGCCCTGCGTCGTGGCAACAATGACATCGAGATACGCGTCACCACCCTCTGGCGCAACCGCATCATCGGCGACCAGCAGCCCGACTGTCCCAAGCGTTACACCTATACTTCCTATCCTTTCTACAAGAAAGATTCCAAGTTGCAGCCTTCAGGTCTGATAGGCCCAGTGACACTGACAGAAATGCCAAGATAACAACAAAAATCGCCGATTTCATCGATAAAACAGCGGTGGGGCAGACTCCAGACACACATCTGGTTTCTGCCCCACCGCTTGTTTGTTTGCCACCGCCAGCAGCCATCCCAGCGCACGCCAAGCTCATCCCAGCGATGCCACATATCATCCCCCTGCGCCCCAAGGTCACCCCCACTCTCGTCAAGGTCATCCCCACGCTTCCAAATGCATCTAAAAGAAAAGCCGCCAGCTAAACTCACGTTCTGCTGACGGCACATTTATGAAAAAAGTGTAATTGTGTAGCCTTAATATTGCCTATATCATAGTTATTTACAGTTGAGTGCTACGATGGTTTCATAGAGTTCCTGCTTACCCGAGATTTGGGCAGGCTCACCGTGCTCCTTGGCGTAAGCCACGAGGTCCTCGAGCGAGAGTTTGCCATCCTCGAAGTCCTTGCCCTTGCCACTGTCAAACGAAGCGTAACGCTCCTTGACCATGCGGGGCAGTTCGCTGTGCTCGAGGATTTCGGCTGCGTTCTCGAGCGCACGAGCCATAGCGTCCATACCACTGATGTGGGCGATGAAGATATCCTCGGGGTCGGTAGAGTTACGGCGCAGCTTGGCGTCGAAGTTAGAGCCACCGTTGCCGAGACCACCGTTGCGGATAATCTGCATCATGGCCTGAGTGAGTTCGAAGTTGTCGATGGGGAACTGGTCAGTATCCCATCCGTTCTGGGCGTCGCCACGGTTGGCATCGATGCTGCCCAGCATGCCGTTGTCGACGGCAACAGCCAGTTCATGCTCAAAGGTATGGCCGGCGAGTGTGGCGTGGTTGACCTCGATGTTTACCTTGAAGTCGTCCTGCAGGTTGTGAGCGCGCAGGAAGCCTACTACCGTCTCTACATCGACATCATACTGGTGCTTGGTAGGCTCCATGGGCTTGGGTTCGATGAGGAAGGTGCCGGTGAACCCCTTGGCGCGAGCATAGTCGCGTGCAGCGGTAAGCATCTGAGCCAGATGTTCCTTCTCACGCTTCATATCGGTGTTGAGCAGGCTCATATAACCCTCGCGTCCACCCCAGAACACGTAATTCTGACCACCCAGTTTGATGGTGGCGTCGATGGCGTTCTTGATTTGCACGGCAGCGCGAGCCACTACATCGAAGTTGGGATTGGTGGCAGCACCGTTCATATAGCGCTTGTCGCTGAATACGTTGGCAGTACCCCAGAGCAGACGGATGTCGTCGGCGGCAGCCATCTTTTCGAGCGCATAGTCGGTGATGGCCTTCATGTTGGCCTCGTATTCGTCGATATCGTCGGCGGGGTCGATGAGGTCCACATCGTGGAAGCAGAAATAGTGGATGCCCAGCTTCTCCATGATTTCAAAGCCTGCGTCCATCTTGTCCTTGGCGCGCTGCAGAGCGCTGTCGGCCTTGTCCCACTCGTAGGAGCGTGTCTGTCCGCCAAACTGGTCACCGCTTGCGCCGCCCAGAGTGTGCCACCACGCCATTGCGAACTTCAACCAGTCCTTCATTTTCTTACCTGCAACTACTTTGTTTTGGTCGTAGTAGTGAAAAGCCATAGGGTTCTTGCTGGCAGTGCCCTCAAAGGGGATTTTGCCAATCTGTGGAAAATACTCTTTTGCCATAATTAGTACATATAAGTTTTATTATATTTAGATTGTCATGTCATTGGTAGCAATATACCTTTCCATTCGGCATAAGCCTGTGCATACTGCGCACGTTTCTGTTCATCGGGCTCAATCACGGCAAGCCTGCGCAAGGTAGCAAACGCCTCTTCGTGACTGCTGTAGATGCCGCAGCCCATGCCGGCACCCTTTGCGGCGCCCACGCTGCCGTCGGTCTCATAGAGTTCGATGGTCGCTCCCGAGGTGGTGGCGAGCGCCTCGCGGAATACCGGGCTCAGGAACATATTCGCCTTTCCCGCGTGTATCTTGCGGATGTCCATGCCCATCTCTGCCATCACCTCCATGCCGTAGCAGAAGCTGAATACGATGCCTTCCTGGGCAGCGCGCACCAGATGAGCCTGTGTATGGTGGTTGAAATCGATGCCGTGGATGGAGCATCCCACCTCCCGGTTCTCCAGCACCCGCTCGGCACCATTGCCGAAGGGGATGATGCGCAGTCCGTCGGCACCTGGTGCCACACCTTCAGCCATCGCGTTCATGTCGGCATAAGAGATGCCCTGGGGAGCCACGTTGCGGCGCATCCACGCATTGAGGATGCCGGTGCCGTTGATACACAGGAGCACGCCCAGACGCGTGAGGTCCTCAGTATAATTAACATGCGCGAAGGTATTTACCCTACTCTTTTTATCATAATTAACATCGCCTAACACTCCATACACTACACCCGACGTACCAGCCGTTGAGGCTATCTCGCCGGGATTGAAGACATTCAGACTGAGCGCGTTGTTGGGCTGGTCGCCAGCGCGGTAGCTGATAGGCGTACCTTCGCTGAGTCCCAGCTCGTCAGCCACCTCACGGCTCACGCGGCTCTGCACATCGAAGGTAGGCACGATGTCGGCGAGGATGTCTCTGTCGAAACCATAGTAATCGAGGAGGAAGCCGGCGACAGCGTGGGCCTGAAAATCCCAGAACATACCCTCGGAGAGACCCGATACGGTGGTGTTGATGACGCCGCTGAGCTTCATGGCGAGGTAGTCGCCGGGCAGCATCACCTTGTATATACGCTCATAGACCTCGGGCTCGTTGTCCTTGACCCACGCCAGTTTGGCGGCGGTGAAGTTGCCGGGCGAGTTGAGCAGATGCGACAGACAGCGGTCGCTGCCCAGGTCGGCAAAAGCCCTCTCTCCATAGGGTACAGCACGCGAGTCGCACCAGATAATGGCGTCGCGCACGGGCCGTTGTGCCTTGTCGACACACACCAGACCATGCATCTGATAAGAGATGCCAATCGCCCGGATGTCGTCGCCCTTGGCGCCACTCTCGGCCATGATGCGGGCAAGCGCCAGTTTGGCATTGGCCCACCACATTTCAGGGTCTTGCTCAGCCCAACCGTTTCTGATTGATTTAATCGGTGCTTCGTGCTCGGGGTAGAAAGCCGTAGCCACACACTCTCCGGAATTGACATCTACGAGAGAAGCCTTGACCGAGCTGCTGCCCACGTCAAAGCCCAACAACAAATGTTTGTTCATACTCAATACGTATGTTTAGGTTTTATTTTTTATTTCTTACGTTGCAAAGATATAAAATATCTGAGAATTGACGCAAGAGATTGCCTTTTTTATTACTCTCGCGCGCAATATTTTTAAGGAACCCCCTTCTGCGCTGGCTCCTACGAGGTTAGGCAGCCCCTCTCGACCATCCCGAAGCCACCAACCGTCAAGCCGAGACCACCTTTGCCGGCTCGTAACTATTGACACGAGCCCACGTATCATAAGTCACGAGCTCACGTTTCTTATGTCACGAGCCCTCGTGCCTACCGATACGAGCCGCCCATGACCATCGCGGCGGCGCCCTACTTGACCGCCGGGCATAAAGAAAGCCATTGCACCGACCCTGGCGATGATGGTCGGGGTTGGTGCAATGGCTTGCTTGTGGCGCGCGGGGGCTTGGATGCAGCGCGTTATGGTTTGGATGTCGGCAACCGTGGCTTAACGGCAGCGCGCGGTGGCTTGGATGCAGCCAGCCTTGTCGCCTGCTGCTGCGGCTTGGGCTGCGGGCTATTCTGCCTTGCCGTTGAAGGCGCTTACCTCGATGTGGGGCTGGCTGTCGCGGCGGTCTTCGTCGGCAAACTCTACCGTGACATCGCGGCTCTCGCCCGGCATCAGCGCGAAGTAGTTGTCGCTATAGACCACGGGCAGTATCTGCTCGCCATCGTCGCCCTTGAGGCAGAGGCGTATCATGAGCGTGGGCGTGTCAGAGGTGTTGGTCACCGTCAGTTGTCCATGCCAGGTGTCGCCCTGTCGGCTGAATTTTTCGCGGAGCGTAAGGCGTGTCACGGGCAGATGCTTCAGCGCGCTGTAACACTCGGGGCTGGCTGCCTGTACGTAGAAGTTGTCTGAGCGCAGATACCCCCTCTCGTAGAGTCTCAGCCGGAGATAGCCCACCGAGAGGCTGTCGGGCATGCGCACCGCAGCCACATCGGTGGTGGCGTCGGCATAGGCGTCTACCCATAGCGAGTCGGTGCGTATCACCCTGCCCCGCATGTCTATCGTCTCTATCAGCGCCTCCATGTCGCAGTGGGTGACGGGGGTGATGTTGACCACCTGCACCTTGCGGGTATGGGCGTTGTACATGATGTGGAGCGGCTCACACGCCTTGCGGGCTCCGAAGTAGGCTGCCGTAGGCTCGAGATAGTAGTCGTAGGTCTGCCATACCATCGACGGCCATGCCGGATGCGACATCCAGATGAGCAGTCCCTGTCTATCTTGCTGCGCCGACTCGTACATGGCGCGATAGCCGTCGTAGTTGATCCACTGTGCCCACTCGGCAAACTGGCGTGCATCGGCGGCGGGTCCGAAACGGCGCTGCATCATATCCAGGAATGTCGAGCCCCGCTGCGCGCCCTTCTGGGTGAAGTCGTGCTGCGCCCATCCCTCACCGATAGGCCAGAGGTCGGCTGGGCTGAGCATGCGGCGCAGGCTCTCGATGGTGGGAATGTTGGGCATACCGCGCTCGGAGTGCAGTCGGTGGCTCTGGCTGGTAAAGTATTCTTCGGCTTCGACCGCCCGGTAGGGGCCATGCCCCGACACACCGTCGTCGGCAGAACTGGAGATGTAGCCCAAGCCCGGATGGAGCAGGTCTACCTGGCGGCGCAGGGCGCTGTCGAGCTCGGCAGGCGGATAGCCCTCGTTGCGGCCCACGTAGATGGCTATCGAGGCGTGGCGTCGTATGCGGCGGATATAGTCTTCGGCATTGGCCATGAAGAGACGGTTGTCATAAGGGTCGGGGCCGTCCCAAGGGTTGGCGAGCCAGAAGTCTTGCCAGAGCAGCAGACCATGGCGGTCGCAGGCTTCATAGAGTTCGCGGTCGCCGGTCTGTCCTACCCAGTTGCGTATCATATTGAAGTTCATCTCCTTGTGATACCTCACCGCACGGTCGTACTCTCTGCCTCGGTAGCAGAGGTTGGTCTCGGAGAAACCCCAGTTGCCGCCCAGCGGAACCACACGGCGGTGGTTGACAAAGAACTGCAGACGGGTGCCCATCTCCTTGTAGGTCATCTGTCGTATGCCAACCTGGTAGTGGAGCGAGTCTATCTGCTCACTACCCTCAAGAAGGGCAAAACCGGCACGGTAGAGGTGGGGCTTGCCATAGCCCACGGGCCACCAGAGGTGCATGGGCTGGCGCTGCAGTTGGGCAAACTCGTCGGGCGAGAAAGTCACCTCGCGGCTCTCGCGGGGCTGGAGCGTCACCTGTCGGGCAAAGGCTATCGCCCCTATCCATCCGCGCAGCGTAGCCACCACGGCGGTGTCGCGGTGGTTGGTGACCCACACCTTGGGGGTCATCGTGGCGAGCGAGTCGGCGGGGTCTATGCGACTGTCTACCAGCGGGTCTGCCAGGCTCACGCCACCATTGGCACTCAGGTAGACGTCGTTCCAGATGCCGGTCTCGCGGCCGGGCGTAGAGGTCATCCAGTCCCATCCTATCGAAGCATGGAAGGTGGGGTTGTCGGCTCCCAGCACGCCGCCGTTCATGTCGGTGCTCTCGGTGGTCTTCTGCTTGACTGCGCCAAAGTGGGCGGGGCGTTCCACCCTCACCTCGAGGCGGTTGCCCGTGGGCAGGAGACAGCCGGTCACATCGAAGCGTCCACGCATGAAGGCTCCCTCTATGCGCCCGAGGTCATGGCCGTTGAGGCGGACAGAGGCTTTCCAGTTGATACCATCGAAGTTGAGGAACACATGGCGCCCCTCGTACTCGGCCGGGGCGTCGAAGGTGGTGGTATAGGTAAAGTCGGAATGGAAAAACGACTCTGAAACCATGCGCAGGTTGTCGGCGTGGTTGGTATTGGGCACCGCACCTATATTAATATAACTCTGCAGGGCAGTGGCGGGCACCGTGGCAAGGACAGAGTCAGCCGCCCCGTCGCGGAAGAGCCTCCAGTCGCCTCCGTTGAGGTAGTATCGGCCGTGGACCATACCCTGCCGCTCGGCGGGTATGGCAGAGAGACCTCCGCGCCCCATCACCTGGAGTTCGCTCAGCGCATAGTGGCCCGACGGGTCGGGCTGGCGCATCATGAGTTTGACATAGCGGGCGGTGAAATGATGGCGAAGAGTCTGCACGCCACCCTTGACCTTGATGCGGCCCAGGTCGCCTATCTGCTGCCACTGGTCGCCGTCTTTGGAGACGAGTATCTCGCCACGGCGGGCGGGGTGTATCCAGTGCATCACCACGCGGTCGGCTATCACCGGCGTGCCCAGGTCGACCATGAGCCACTCGTCGGCGCCTCCGGCACTCATCCACGCACTGGTATAACAGGATGAGGGCAGCGCCAGCTGCTCACGGCCGTGGCGTATGGGTCGTGCCTCGTAGAACCGCCAGTAGGTGCAGCCCGTCATGTGGAGCCTTATGCGCAGATGGGAGTAGCGTCCGGGCTTGGAGAAGGGTATCTGCTTCTTGACCAGTCGCATGGGCAGCCGCACGGGGTCTTCCTGCTTGTTGGGGTCGTTGCTTCCGGTGTGTCGGGTGGGCTCGCCGGGCATGCCGTCACCCCGCTCTCCGCCCACGAGGGTCCATGTCTTGCCGTCGTTGGAGGCAAGGAAGTCTATGGCGTAGCCTCCGGTGCCCCGGCCGGGCTGATAGACGGGTTCGGCGAGGATGTCGAAGGCATCGATGTCTACATCCATCGCCGTCCAGTCAAACTGCACGAAGGTATCTTCGCCCTTGACCATCAGACGGGTATGCACGTTGCCGTCGAGCAGTTTCTCGGCATCGCGGCGCGCCACCACGCCGTCGGGCATAGACACCTGCAGACGGCAAGGCTCGCCCCGGTATACGGTACCGTCGGTGACGAGCTGTCCGGTGAGGTTGGCATCGAGTGATGAAGAATGATAGACCATGCGGTGGAGAGCCGTATTGCGGTAGTCGAAGTTACGGCGGAGCGTGGGGGCGAAACTCTCAGACTGGCGGCCTGGGTAGACACCTATGCCACGCGTGGTCTGGCGCTGTGCATGGGTGGGTATGGCGTTGACAAACATCATAGCAACGAGTGTAATCAGTAATTTTTTCATCTCTATCAGGTTTGTGGTCTGCGTCGGGTGGCTCGCAGACATGATGGTAATGACTAACTATAGTGTACAAAATTACTATTTTCTGCCTATCCATGGAAAGAAAAGCGCAACTTTGTGCTGCAGAATGGCATTTTTACAAGATATCCTGGCAGAGACGCCTTCCCTCACTGCGGAGGAAAGTAGGGAAAAAACGAAGAAAAGCCCGACCCGGCTCAACTTTTGCGCAAAAAAGATGACAAAAATGACCTTATGCACAAAGATTTATCATTAATTATGTGTACATGTCAAGGATTTGTGGTAACTTTGCAGCAATTAATATAATAATGTATATGAAAAAGCTGCTAATATCGTGTTTACTCTTAATTGGAATGAACGCCGGAGCGCAGACGCTTCCGACCTATCTTGATGAAACCAAACCTGTGGAACAACGCATCGACGACGTGCTCAGCCGCATGACCCTCGATGAAAAGATAGCCGTCATCCATGCACAGAGCAAGTTCTCGGCAGCAGGCGTGCCCAGACTGGGCATTCCAGACCTCTGGACCGACGACGGCCCTCATGGTATACGCCCCAACACACTGTGGGACAAGTGGCGCGACGCCGGACAGACCAATGACTCTTGTGTGGCTTTCCCCGCACTTACCTGTCTTGCCGCCACATGGAATCCCGCACTTGCCGGCGACTATGGCGTAAGCCTGGGCGAAGAAGCCCGCTATCGCAGCAAGGATGTGGTGCTGGGCCCCGGCATGAATATCTATCGCTCGCCCATCGGCGGCCGCAACTTCGAGTACCTCGGCGAAGACCCGTTCCTCGCCTCGCGCATGGTAGTTCCCTATATCCAGGGCATCCAGAGTACCGGTACTGCCGCATGTGCCAAGCACTTTGCGCTGAACAATGAAGAGGCTTTCCGCAAACGCTACAATGTGGTGGTAAGCGACCGTGCGCTGCACGAGATTTACCTCCCCGCCTTCAAGGCTGCCGTGGAAGAGGGCAAGGTATGGGCTGTAATGTGTGCCTATAACCTCTACAACAACCAGCCCTGCTGCGCCAACGACGTGCTGGTCAACAAGATACTGAAAGGCGACTGGAAGTTTGACGGTGTAGCCATGACCGACTGGGGCGTGCACACCACCACCGACGACGCCGTGAAGTACGGCATGGACATGGAGTTCGGTACCCACACCGACGGTCTCGCCAAGGGCAAGGACAACGCCTATGAGTACTACTACCTGGCGCGTCCCTACAAGGAGGGCATCCTCTCAGGCAAATACAGCATGAAAGACCTCGACGAGAAGGTTCGCCGCGTGCTGAGACTGCACTTCCGCACAACCATGAACCGTCACCGCGCTTACGGTTTCATGTGCTCTGAAGCCCACTACGATGTGGCTCGCAAGATAGGTGAAGAGGGTATCGTTCTGCTGCAGAACAAGCGCTCGCTGTTGCCCCTCAACGCCAACGCAAAGCGCATTCTGGTGGTAGGAGAGAACGCCATAAAGCCCATGACCGTAGGTGGTGGTTCGTCATCGCTGAAGGTACAGCGCGAGGTAAGTCCTCTCGACGGACTCAAGGCTCGTCTGGGCGACAAGGTACAGATAGACTATGCCCGCGGATATGTGGGCGACACCATCGTGAGCTATTCGGGCTACCGCTTCAATACAGACCTGCGCGACAACCGCTCTGCCGAAGAGCTGAAACGCGAAGCCATAGAGAAGGCCAAGGGTGCCGACTACGTCATCTTCGTGGGCGGACTCAACAAGTGTGACGGCCAGGACGCTGAAGGCTATGACCGCAAGGGTCTGGAACTGCCTTACGGACAGAACGAGCTGATAGAGGCTCTGGCAGCCGTAAACAAGAATATGGTATACGTCAACGTATCGGGCAACGCCGTGGCAATGCCTTGGCACGCCAAGGTTCCCGCCATCGTACAGGCATGGTTCCTGGGCTCAGAGGCAGGCAACGCCCTGGCAGCCGTACTCGCTGGCGACGCCAACCCATCGGGCAAGCTGCCCTTCACCATGCCCGCCAAGCTGGAGGATGTAGGCGCTCATGCGCTGGACACCTATCCCGGCACCTGGCGCAAGGACAAGAAGATTATCGACCGCGAATACAAGGAGGGTCTCTATGTGGGTTACCGCTGGGTAGACCATGCTAAGACCACACCGCTGTTTGCATTCGGCTACGGACTGAGCTATACACAGTTCAAGATAGCCAACCTGCGTGCAGACAAGACCACCATGACTCGCGACGGCAAGATAACATTCACCGTAGATGTAACCAACACCGGCCGACGCGCTGGCGCCGAGGTGGTGCAGCTGTACATCCACGACAAGGAGAGTTCGCTGGAGCGCCCCTACAAAGAGCTGAAAGGCTTTGACAAGGTCTATCTCCAGCCAGGTGAAACCCGCCAGGTGAACATTACCATCGACGTCAAGGCACTGAGCTTCTACAACGACAAGACTCAGAGCTGGACTGCCGAAGACGGAGAGTTTGTGGCGCTCGTTGGCAATGGCACCAACAACCTTAAGAACTCACTCAAGTTTAGACTTCAATAGACAATTTTTTATATAGGTTTTATTTTTTAGAAATGAAGGGTACCTTGTCGGGAGACAAGGTATCTTTTTTTTATACCCTAAAAAAACGGCGACAGGCATTGCGTTGACGAGATATTTTATTAAATTTGCAGCGGACATTGTCTTAATTATTAACTAACACAAACATTATGAAAAAGAGATTATTAGTAATGCTGGCGCTTTTTACCATGGCTGTAGGCGCATCAGCACAAATCCAGCTGCTGTACACAGACTTCGGACGCAATGTGATTGACCGCAACAAGAAACTGTTCTGGATGGACGGCGACAGCGACCCCTGCTTTGACATCCAAAGCTACAAGAAGGGTGGCAACAAAGAGGTATTCGTCATCAGTGAAAAGGAAGACAAGAACAACAAATACAAGGTCACCATCATTCTCGACAGCAAGTCTACGCCTATAGAGATAGAGTTGAGTCATCCCCGATACGGTGTCCAGAAGTCAAAGGTAAAGACCACATCGGGCGACAAGAATGAAGACGACCGCCTCTACAAGTATTTCGGCGAGCTGGCAGGCTATCCCCCATCGGCAACTCCGAGTGTAAAGGGTGGTGTGCCCACCGCAAAGAGCGTGAAAGAAGATGCCGGAAAGAGTGCCGGTGCCAAGGTGGGTGATGCCGCCAAGAGTGTAGTGAACAAGGTGAAGGGCCTATTCAAGAAAAAGAAATAGGAAACTAACGCCAGGCAATATAACAAGAGCGGATGCAGGTGGCTGCATCCGCTCTTTCCGTCAGTCGGCGCACGCGGCTCTCGCGTGCGCGTATATATTAATAAGGTATTACTTCTTGACGATTTTGCGGGTTACTCCGTTGGTGTACTTGACGATGGTCACACCCTGAACAGGCTCTGCCACGCGCACGCCGTCAAGGGTGTAGTAGGCAGCGACAGCCGAGGGGGCCTCCACCTCGCCGATGCCGTTGGCCACAACATCGTTGCTGGTAGAAACGGCGAAGATGGCTACGCTGCGGTCGTCGGAAGTCTGCTCGACGGTAACGCTCTTGATGGTCTTGGTATTGTCGGTGTTGACCGCAGACTCATAGAGCTTGAAGACATAGGCATCTATCTTTCCAGCATCACCTGCCCAGTTCTTCTTGGTTGCGATACGTCCCAGGCTGGTCACTACGGCAGCCTGGTTGGCGGCGGAAGAGCTGCTACCCCAGTCGTACATGGTGATACTGCCATCGGCGGTGGTGTTGTCGGTGTAGTTGATGGTCACCTTGATTTGGCTGTCGCCGTCGGCGCTGGTTCCTACGACATAGATGGACTTGGCCTTGATAGGAGTCTCAAAACCTGAGTTCGGGATAAGAAAGTCTCTATAAAAGTTGGTAATCTCAATAATTTTTAGTACCTTTATGGTTGTAAATCAATTAGTTATAAAGTAAAAGGATACTATAGTTATGGAGATTACCAAGGA